>DATCKK010000178.1:0-3781 GCA_036562325.1 Cytophagaceae bacterium
CCACCAAAGTTCCGGACAACATCGCATCTGCCAAACTACAACAAGTGCTTATCGAAAAGTTTCCCAATGTTACCATTATTGACTTAAGGCAAGTATTGTTACTGGTTGGTGATATCGTAAACAAAATTTCCAATGTAATCAGCTTTATGGCCTTCTTTAGTATTGTTACGGGAATCATAGTATTGATAGGTGCCGTAGCTACCAGCAAATATCAAAGGATTAAAGAGGCTGTTTTGTTAAGAACACTAGGTGCAGGACGAAAACAGTTAATTACCATTACAGCGTTGGAATACCTCTTCCTGGGTGGATTGGCAAGCCTGTCAGGAATATTACTTGCCTTCATTGCCAGTACATTATTAGCAGTCTTTACATTTAATACCGTATTCACTCCTCCTCTACTTCCAGCTTTAATTATATTCACAGGAATTTCAATACTTACCTTATTAGTTGGTCTGTTCAACAGCCGTAGCGTAATTTCCAGCCCGCCATTGGAAGTGTTGAGGAAGGAAGTATAAGTAGTCTTACCATTACATAACTAGCACAATTGTATTTATAGTTACTCTACTAATAAGTACAATCATATAAAAACAATTTTAATTAAGCTTCAGAGAAAGACCTGACAGGTTTTAAAAACCTGTCAGGTCTGAATTAACAGCATAGCTATTAACTAAAGTTGAAAAATGATTGAATCTTGAGTTAACGAAATTGGTTACTCCACTTTAACCTTTTCAATTTTTATGGATTCCCCATTATCATTCTTAATCATTAACAGATACAATCCGGAAGAAAGATTAGAAAGATCCAGCCTATTAGTATTGTTTTGAAACTTATCTTTTAATACCTCTTGTCCGGCACTATTTAACATTGTATAATTATATACTTGTATACTTTCTTCACCGAATGTTTTAATGTATAAATGATTGGAAGCAGGGTTAGGGTAGATAATAAAATTACTGCCAAACAAGACGGTTTTAATAGTTGAATAAACAAACTTTCCATCCTGATCTACCTGCTTTAGTCTATAATAGTTTATACCTTGAACAGGGTTATAATCTGTGAAAGAATAAACGGATACTTCATTCCTAGTACCATTGCCCTGAACCGTGCCAATATCTTCAAAGTCCTTCCCATCGTCACTACGCTGAATGATAAAATGGCTGTTGAATTTTTCAGAAGCAGTTTTCCAGTTTAACAAGGCATTATTACCTTGTTTTATTGCCTCAAAGCTCAACCATTGAACTGGCAATGTTTCAGGACAAACTTTATAAGTAATGGTAGTATCTTCCGGCAAAAAGAAAGATTGTCCATCTGTAAAGTTTACCATTCTTGATGGTGCTCCCGGAGGATTATACATCACATAGTGTCTACAATCGTCTTTATCAAATACCCCATAAGATGCATAATCCGCTAAAATCTTACTATTTACAAGGCCCAGACTATCCAACGCATGAATCCAATGATAAAAGTGCGCTGGCGGTGGATCGTTATGTGTATCTAGTCCCGGATGATCCCAGACAACACCAGTCACTTCTCCATTCCAGTAATTAAATCGGTAAGGATAATCTCCAAAACTTTCATACTTGGCAATTACAGTAGCAGGTTCAAAAGTCGCACGCCAGGCAAGAATAACATCCTGCCAGTTTTGTTCTTCAGTGATGGCAGGATTATTATTATATTCACGTGAGTCTCTTATCAATTCATCATATAATTCACGTGCATAATTAACATCATGTGCAAGATAAAGCAAATGAGCATTCATCAATGATATGTTAATACCCAGGCCATGTTCAGGCCTTACACCAAACCAGGTCCACTTACCATGCGAAGCTCCATCTACTGTCCAGACATGGTTACTGTTGAAGTTAGCCGGGAAATTTGTATTCTCTACATCAAACCAATATTCTTTGGATGTTTCAATCTCTGTCAGAAAAAGATAAATCCCCATATCTCTTACTGTTGTATTGTGTGTATTTAAACCCCATTGAAAAACCGCGGCAGCGAAGTTAATAGCTTCCGAACTTGACTCCTGTCCAGCCCCGCCCACTCTGGCTGATGTACCTCCGGCATGCGAATGGCCCAAAAACGGACTGTGAAAACGCATAAAGGGAAACAAAGGATCATTTCTATCCCAGCTATTAACCCCTCGGATCATTAAATTTACCATCCCTCCCCAATTCTCCTCTCGCGCCCAGTCTGCATCGAACTTGGCAATGGTTGCAGCTCCACGTAAAATATATCCTATCGAAAAGTGAAAGTCATTTAATAGCTGAGGCCCCAATATTCCATAATATGGAGTCAAAGTATGCCAGGTGGAGTTATAATACAAATATCTCCCGTCATTGCCTGCATCCGGTGAAGTAAGCCAAAGTTCCAGTTCTTGTTTTAACTCTGCCAAAAACTTATCCTTTGCCGCTGTATGCCCCACAAAATCGGCTATTTCAGTAAGTATAGCCAGTTTACTGATTTGTTTCCCTCCTACATAGTTATCACCTGAGGTTACATATTTATTAACCTGCATCTGATCATCTATATATTTATACAAATGAGGAAAATTACCCGTCAATGGCAGCAACGGAAGAAAGCCAAAGTTATCCAGTTCCATAGTAAACGAACTGGCATCAACACATTTTAACTCACCTCTTGGTACTTCAAAGCTATAGCCGTTATGAACAGCATTACTGTTTTTCCAGTGATGAGGAAGTAACCCTATCATCGGAGTTGTTTCGGTTCCCTCCATCACCTGTGTGGTATAATTAAAAGTTGTAGTCAGTTTTGCAGTAGTTTCATTGAAGTTCCAGTTCATTTCTGTGCCCCTTACAAATACAAAAGCATGTTGAGCAAACTTCTGAAGTGTAGCAAGGCTATTATCTGGTAATGGTGATACCACTACATAGTTTTTACCATTCAAATCAGAAACAAATTTTCGGATAGGATTTATAACACCTCCATTCACCGGACGGTTGGCCTCCAACACAAAAGTATAAGTAGAGCCTTCCGGAAAATATATTCCATAGTTAGATCCCTGAACTGTTAAACCAATGATATTAGTGCCAATGGTATTGTCAATGATGGGATCCCATGGCATCCAAACTTCTACAGCTTCCGGGCCAGTTTTTTCAATAAATACATAAGGAACTCCGTTTACCATAGTAGCCTCCATAGTAGAAGCCGTGTTGTTTTCCAATCGGATTTTACAATGCCAGTCGCCATATTCTACCACTTTTACTGACTCAAAAGTAACACGTTCGCTTAATCCAACATTAATAGCCTGATTAGGCCAGTCATTATGATTAAAAGATTGCGGAAAGGTATTATTGACATTATCGATCCGGTTTTTAAATATTTCAAACCCATAGGTATTTTTAGTTTTTAATCCATAAGGGTAAACCCAGGTAGCAAATTGCGGAAAGGTATATAATCCGGGGTCCCACATGAAAGCTGTCCACCATTCATGCGTGGTAGGTTGTTGATTAAAGTCAAAAGTTACTCTTGGGGGAGCCGCAGGAGCATCAAACCAGTTTCCATCCCATTGTCCAGGACTGGGCGGTTCACCCGGATGAGGAGAAAGATTATAGCTTCCTAATCCAACGCTTACTTCCTGTGCAAAACAATTAATTGATAGAATACTAAAAAGTAATAAAGTACTTAGGCATTTCATATTCATTGTCTTACAGAATTACAACCGGGTAAAACTTATATTTTATATCAATATAATTCAAAGAGAAGCTTAATCTATGATACTGTAAAAAAAACTGTTAAAAATGCTTGTTAAAAATCGCGT
>DATCKK010000260.1:0-26932 GCA_036562325.1 Cytophagaceae bacterium
GTTATAGCCGGAAAAAACACTGAAAATCCCGCAATTAGTGTACGTATATATCTAAAAGTAAAAGTTTTCATATTCCAAGGCTTATTAGTATACTAATATTAGTAAAACTATTTTTTAAACGTTATGGATAAAAGTTTATAAAAAAAATCTTTTTACCAAACGTTACCACTATCCAAGTTATTAAAAAAAACCATACAGGAGAGGATCCTAACGCTGTGTTACAGGTTTACCCCTATGTTTTTTAAAAAGAGCATAAAAATTTCACCTCCACATACCACTGAAAATCAAAGAATAACAATTAAATATACCTTAAACACGCAGCCAGGCAGAGATAATTCATTTTATAATTTTTGTTTTTGTATTTTTATAACAGGATTTAGTATTACACAGTTGTATTTTTATGAAGCCTAAAATTTTCTTTTTCATACCCCTCATCCTGCTCATGGTGATTTCAGGTGTTCAGGCGCAGGATGTACAGTTTTCGCAATATTATGCTGCTCCATTATATTTAAATCCGGCTTTTGCAGGTACAACTTACAATACAAGAACTGTCTTCAACTACCGTAATCAATGGCCGGGAATAGGAAAACCATTTATCACCTATGCGGCCTCTATAGACCATTTCTTTGGTAATATAAACAGTGGAGCGGGGTTACTTATATCTCAAAGTAAGGAAGGAACTTCCAAACTCAAATCAACCGAGATAAATGCTATTTACTCTTACCATCTTGATGTAACTGAAGGTATTTCATTTATACCAGCCCTCCAGGCTGCATATGTAATCAGGTCAGTAGACTTTAGCCGGCTTACATTTCCCGACCAATTTGACAACGATGGATTTACCGGCGCTCCTACTACTGAATCCTTTGATAATTCACGTATAAGCTATGCTGACTTTTCTACCGGAGGACTTCTATTTTCAGACTTCTTCTGGTTTGGTGCAACATTCAACCACCTGGGCCGTCCATCTCAATCTTTGATATATGATAACAACAACAATAACAGACTGCCAATAAAAAGTAGTTTCCATACAGGAGTAAAAATACCTTTAGCCAATATGAAAGGCCGAAGTACACAATTTGATTATCCTGAAAGGGCTATCATTCCTACTATGCACTACAAAACGCAAGGCAAATTCGATCAATTGGACGCAGGAATATACCTAATGTGGGAACCTGTAATAATAGGTACCTGGTATCGTGGTTTACCTATAAAAAGATTCGAAAGCGGAATTCCCAACAGAGAATCAATCGTAGCACTGGCAGGATTTATGTATAAGGATTTCACTTTTGGCTATAGCTACGACTTCACAATATCTAACCTGACCCTAAAAAGCAAAGGTGCTCATGAGATATCGTTAACTTACATATTTGGAGAAGAACAGGAGAAAAAATACAAACCCAGGCCTACCCGGAGAAAATTACCTTGCCCAAGTTTTTACAACAGAAGGTTATTGTAAGTTTTGCTCAGTGGCTTAAATACCTGTTGACACAATTTTAAGTCACTAAGCATGCTTAATTAATCAATCACTACATAACAGTTAAATAATAAGCACTCACATTTGTTCTCAAAAAATTCTACTGCTTTATGAAACACTGTTAAAAAATTACTTATTCTTTGGCAAATGTAGCAGTATACATGAGATTATTTTCTTTAATAGTCAGGTAATATATTCCTTCGGGCAATGCAGAAACATCCAATGGACCAGGAAACAAAACACCTTCCTGCACAACAGTACCTAATGCACTAAGTATTTTGTATTCGCATTGTATATTAGAATCAATTTCTACATTAAGAACATTCATTGCAGGATTAGGGAAAACATTAATTTTCTTTACAACTACTTTATCTTTAACATTTGTGATTATATCAATATTTCCCGTAACCTTACCAGAGATTTTAGAACCTATCAGGCTTTGGGTAATGGAATTAAAATTAAAAAAGTAGTATTCTTCTGCGCCTGCTAGTGTATTTATTTTGACAGATTTAGATACATCAGCAATATAATTAATTTCACAATTATCTTTTTCCATATAATGTCCCGAAGTGAGTATTTTCAGATATGTTATTGTATCATCTCCGGAAATACTTACTTTATATATGGGATACCATAAATTTTCAAAGCTTCCTTCACTTTCAGCATGTAAATAATACCAGTCCGGAAAACTTGAGATATGCTTTCCCCAATTACTCAAAGCAAAAGTATCGTTTAATCCTATTTTTTCAGATTGATCGCCATTACTTAATACTGTTAATCTATCGTATACATAAGCAATGTAACTATCCTCTTTATTTACTTCAGTAATAGAGTCTCTATAATATTTATAATCATTAGTATTGCTTCCATAAACTATATCAATATATTCAGAATAATATTTCCAAAGCAAAACATCTCCTTCATTAAGTTTAAAATAGTCATGTAGTCCGGGAAGTTTGTACCCTTTAGGACTTCCATTATCCAAACCGAATAATTTCATTTCAGTAAAATCCGTAGAAGTTGAAACATCAACAAATTCATTGAAAGGAATATATTGAATCAAGCCAAATTTTTTACTTAACTTAAATATAGATAGAAGCGATGTCGTTACTATTGTATTTTCTAAAGCTACATAAGATTTTACACTAAAAACTTTTACGCTATCCAACTCATCAAAAATCAACTCTTTATTTTCCTCTGTACATTCGATGTCTACATAAAAATCATTTTTCTGAAACACATTCCATGACGTACCTTTTTTAGCTTTTGGCAAGAAAATAAAAGGCTTTGTTACTCCTTCTAATGAAATAAAAACAGTATCAAATTTAACTACTAAAGAATCTATATAATGATGAGGCTTTGAATATAAAACAGAAGATTTTAATTCCTGTACACAGGGAAAGATCTTAGAGTTTAAAAACGCCACCTTGTGGTCATCAGAATATACTTTAACCGAATCAGCTATCAATCCATGAATAGTACTGTCTTTTGAATGTAGATAATAGGACCTCTGATTCAACGGGTACAAATCCCAGTTTTGGCTATATGCCATAGATGAAACAAACAAAAAAATAATAGTAAAAAGTCTCATCTAGGTACAGATTAAATGTAACATTACTCTTTTATAAATGTAGCAGACATCATTTTAATCCCATCCTGAATAACCATATAATAAAGTCCATCCTTCAGGCCAGAAATATCAACCTTTCCGTCTACATAGTTATTATCAAATACTAAAGCGCCATGCACATTGTATATTTTAATGGCAAGAGGTTTAGCGCCACCATTGGCATTTATAGAAATATATTCCGCCGCAGGATTTGGATAAACATGAACTTGATGAATAATTGGTTCATTAACAATTCCAGTAGGAATGTCAGGCAAATTATGTGTAACTCCTGATATTTTATAACCTATTAAATATTGCTCGGTAAAATGTTCTGCATGCCCATATTCATTTTTAATTAGCCCTAATGCAGTGTTAAAACTTATTGATTCAAAATATTCAAACGTACCGGGACAACCCCACACGGCAGAATGGGAAAATTTATATTTTACTTCCACAATTGTGTCTTTATCTTCATTAATATAAAACTTAACAGGTTTAGAATAGATTAAATGCTGCTTATCATCGTGGTAAAAAAACCAATCTGGCAAAGCTTCAAAGTATTTACCAAGCTCTTCACGTTTATAAACTTCTTTCAAAGCTGTATATTTCTGAACAATTTTATTATGTTTTAAAACTATTCTATCATAAACATATTCGACAGAATCTATCGATTTGGTAACGGTTGTAATCGAATCTCTAAAGTACTTTGTACTTCCAACGGTACCAAATAAATTATATTCATCATATTGCCAATATAACACATCCCCAATTTTCAAATTAAAATAATCACTAAAATCAGGCATTGTATATCCGTATACATTCCCATTATCAAATCCAATAAGAGATTGAGCAAATACCTGGTTTAAATTCGAATTAATAAAAAACTCAAATGGTACAAACTCTATTAAACCATAATGTTTGCTTAACTTAAACTGAAAATTATAAATAGGTTCATCATCATTTTCTCCAACAGGTGAAATTGAAAATATTTTTACACTATCGGTTACCCCTAAAAAAGACTGTTGAATTTTACTGATACAAGTTATCTTTTTATCAGCACCTGACTCTGTCTTAATAATCCATGAATCACCAGGATTTGAGGCCGGAATAAAGTAAAAAGGCTTTGAGCCTGTAGTATGGTAAAAGAAAATAGTATCTTTCTTATAAATTAATGAATCAATAAAAAAGTGAGGAAGGCCACTGGGGTCATGCTGATAATACTCGCTACTACATGAAAAAAATTTACGATTAAAAAATTTAATACTATCATAATTACTGTCTGCCCTTACAGAATCCGCCACTAATCCATGTATGGTACTATCTTTTGTATTGAAATATAATGATTTCTGATTATAAGGGAACAAATCCCAGTTCTGGGCAAATGAAAAATTTAAGCCAAACAGAAGCAAAAGTGAAATAAAAATCCTCATAAAAATATCATAAATTTCACTACAATTTAATCAATAAATTGTTAAAAACAATACTTCAAATAATATTTATAAAATGATAACTCTGGAATTAACTAATCTCAAACTGGCAAAATCTATTTAAAATCTCTTTCTACACACTATTTTTAATTCTAATTTAGTGATATGATAACCATTATCTCCTGTACTAACCGTATCCCATCAAGGTCTATAAAAGTAGCGCAGTATTATCAAAATCTGCTTCATAAATTGGGTGCCCAAAGTCAGATATTGGATCTAAGCCAACTGCCTCCGGAATTTTTATTTACAGCACTTTATGACAACACAGGCAAAGATCCTGCTTTTAACAAACTTACCGACCTGATAAAAGATTCGGATAAAATCGTTTTTATCGTTCCGGAATATAATGGCTCTTTTCCGGGCGTACTAAAAGCCTTTATTGATGGCCTCGCTTACCCTGCTTCATTTAAAAACAAAAAAGGTGCATTGGTGGGAATTTCATCCGGTGCTATGGGCGGTTCACTAGCTCTAAGCCATTTAACAGACATACTGAATTATCTGGGAATGCATGTACTGGCCATTAAACCCAGACTGCCAAGAGTAGAAGGGATATTAAAAGATGGAGAAATAAAGGATGAGTTTTTAAAGGAGTTGCTAGAGACACAAGCCAGGGAGTTTCTTCAATTTTAATAAACTTTTCTAAAAAAGCTCTTTGTAAACCTTTATACGAAGTCATTTTGAATCTGCTTTCCTTACTAGTTTTTAAACCAACCTGCATATAGGCAATTAAAAGCAAAATTATTTCCAACCAGGCTTCTTTATAGCCGAAGCAACAGCCTTATCGATACTTTTTTTTCGAAGACAAAAAAATGTCAGCCCTTCCGGACTGACATTCTACAATTAGCAAAGATATATAAGTATCAACTAGTCAACATTATCATGAAGAAACTTGTTGTTTCCAAGTATCTCATTCTCATCATTCAAATTAAACCTGGAAACATTTCTTTCTGAAGAGTGAGGTTGCTCTTTTAAATCAACGTTTTTACGCATATATGCAGGCACTTCCAGCTTTTCCTTAAACTCTTCCGGATTCATATTAAGGTTACTGCTAAGGCCCTTTAGTTTTTTGATTCTTTCTCTGGACTGCTCCAGCAACAAATTTCTTTTTTCCTCATCAATAATGTTATTATTAATTACCGGAGGATTGTAAGAAACTGGTGTTTCCTGCTGAACTTCCTTAGTTGATTCCGGCTGAACTTTCTTTTGCGCATCGTCCTCAAAACTTAGCTTTGGCTGGAAATAATATACCTTCTCTTCTTTCTTAACCTCTGGTTCTGCTTTTGCCACAGGCTTCTCTACCTCAAATGTATAAGTATTTACCGGGTTATTTATAACAATTTCGGGTTCGCCAGATACTGCTATTTTCTTTTCAGACTCAAGATCTATGATCGTTTTCTTAGAACTTGGCAATGTTTCTTTAGCTTCAAAACCGGTAGCTATTACAGTTACTCTTACTGCATCGCCCAGAGAAGGATCAACTCCCTGGCCAAAGATCATGTCAGCATTATCACCTGCTTTTTCTTCAATAAAATCGGTAATTTCAGTAAGCTCATCCATAGTAAGCTCCGCATCTTCGCCGAAAGAAATAGAAAGAAGGATTTTCTTAGCGCCATGAATATCTGTATTATTAAGCAATGGCGAAGACATAGCTTCTTCGGCCGCTCTTCTCGCTCTGTTTTCCCCTCTTGTAGTGGCAGAACCCATAACAGCAGCCCCGGAATCTTTCATTACCGTTTTAACATCTTCAAAGTCTACGTTAACATCACTGGTTACAGTAATGATTTCCGCAATACTTTTTGCTGCAGTAGTTAAAACATTATCAGCTTCGGCAAATGCTTCTCTGATAGAAAGATTTCCATAAATCTCTCTAAGTTTATCATTAAGAATGATCAGCAATGTATCGCAGTATTGTTTCAATTCTGCAATTCCTGCCTCTGCCTGCATTCTTTTTCTTTTACCTTCAAAACTGAATGGAGCAGTAACAATACCAACTGTCAAAATATCCAGTTCTCTCGCTACCTTGGCAATAACCGGAGCAGCTCCGGTACCTGTACCACCACCCATACCGGCAGTAATAAAGAGCATACGGGTATTGTTGCTGAGATACTCACGTATTTCTTCCTTGCTTTCCAGGGCAGCATTTTTTCCTTTTTCAGGATTAGCACCAGCTCCAAGCCCGTCAGTCAGGTTCACCCCAATCTGTAACTTGGTAGGCACAGGACTGCTTTTCAAAGCCTGGGCATCGGTATTGCAAACAACGAATTCCACATCTTTAATGCCCTGGTTATACATGTGATTAACAGCATTGCTTCCGCCACCGCCTACACCAATTACCTTGATGATGGATTTGTGGTGACTTGGTAGTTCGAACTTATAAGAGTTTTCTGACATGATCCTTCTTTTATTTAGCTATTGACCCGATTTTTTATCGCTTCATTAGTTCAAATTCAAAATTATATTATTTTAATATTATTATACAGTTACGACAAAAAAAGATTTCCACATTTATGATTATTTCAATAATCTTTCGTATCATCCAGGTCGTCGATTAATAACCCTTTGGTACGGTCAATGATCTTTTTGAAGAACTGACTTCCACTGTCCTCTCTTTTTTTGCTGTTATCTTTGTTTTTTCCGTTGCCACTCAGCTCAAAATATTTATTTTCCCGTTCGTCAATGGACTGAAATCCTGCTAAAACAAGGCCTACACCGGTAGCGAATGTTGGACTTTTCACCACTTCCACTTTGCTTCTTCCCAGGTGTTCGTTCGGATACCCAATTCTTGTATCCATACCGGTCATATACTCAAACAACTGTTTCACATACTGAAGTTGAGCCCCACCTCCGGTAATCACAATCCCTCCAGCCAGACGGTTTTCATATCCGGAATAGAGTATTTCGGAATGAACCAATTCTATAATCTCCTCCATTCTGGCCTGTATAATATGCGCAAGGTTTTTAATAGAAATCTCCTTCGGTGCACGGTTTCTTAAACCAGGTATCGAAACGATCTCATTGGCATTAGCCTCATCTGCAAGGGCTTTACCAAATTTCACTTTCAATAGCTCTGCCTGGTTTTGCATTACATTACATCCCTGCTTAATGTCTGAAGTAATAATGTTTCCACCGAATGGTATCACAGCAGTATGCCTGATTATATTATCATAGAAGATAGCAAGGTCAGTAGTACCACCTCCGATATCTACCAATACCACTCCAGCTTCTTTTTCTTCGTTACTTAATACCGACATACTTGAAGCTATAGGCTCCAGTATAAGGTCATCTATCTCCAACCCTGCCTTCAGTACGCACTTGTTTATATTACTGATAGCATTGGTTTGCGCAGTAATAACATGAAAATCAGCCTCCAGCCTTACCCCCGACATACCTACAGGATCTTTGATACCTTCTTCATAATCCACGGTATAGTCTTGTGGCATTACATGTATTATCTGGCTACCAAACGGCATTACCGTTTTATACATATCATTGGTAAGCCGATTGATATCCTCTACCGTAATTTCATCGTCATATGAATTTCTGGTAATACTTCCATGATGCATGGAACTTTTGATATGCTGGCCTGCAATACCCACATTGACCACCTTTATATTAATTCCGGACTGATCTTCTGCTTCTTTAATTGCTTTCTGAATAGCAGCAACAGTCGAATTAATATTGGTAACCATTCCACGGATAACACCTTCAGATACGGCTTTACCCATTCCCAGAATTTCCAATTTACCGAACTCATTTTTGCGGCCTACGATGGCACATATTTTAGTGGTTCCAATATCCAGGCCGACTATTATTTTATCCTTTTGCATATCGTAAAAAATTATTCACAGATGATTTGATCTTTATACTTCAGATTTACTTTATTATACTTATTCCAGCCTTTCAGCGGAAGTATTTTTTTATAATAAACTCTTAATTTATTTAACTTCAATTCCAGATTTTCCGGAAGCCCTAATTCTATACGTTCATCTCCGATCTGCGGGTGTAAAACTACATCCCCGTCTTTTTCTATAGTTACTTGTGCAATCTGGGCTTTCAGAAATTTATCTTTATCAATTGTACGTAATAATTCAAGATAAGGCTTTACTGTATCTGCCTGCATAAAAGCCTCATCAAAAAAATTATCTACAAAACCACCATCCACCAATACCACACGCGATGTAAACTTATCAGAAGTCGGAATGGTCAAACCCTTATCAGTAATATAAGCATGCGGGCCATTTGTTCTGATTATCCGGGCTATGGGCCTCCTCTGGCTTACTTCTACAATCAGGTTTCCTTTATAATCTTTGAACACTTCCGCTTCTTCTACAAAGTTATGAGATTTTACGCGTTCTTCCAGCTCTTTAAGATCAATATCTTCATATTTTCTTCCAATTATAAATTCTGTTTCGCTTAAAGTTAATAATGACAACACATCCTGCTCATCGACAAAATAATTATCATACTTCACATCAATATTAACCACTACATTCTTAAACGCTCTGTCTGCCTGCTGGCTTTGAATAAAGCCCAACAGAGAGAAAAGGATTATTCCTCCGATCACCCAATAAACACCGCGTTTAAGCCTATACTTTCTCATACTTTTTTTCCAACAATTCTTTAATTGGTATCACGAACTGATCAATATCTCCTGCACCTACCGTAGCCAACACATCAGTTTTCAACTTTTGCACTACATCAAGCAATTCATTTTTAGCTACCAACCTTTTATTATCATGTGTTATCTCCTTCAACAACTCCGAAGAAGTTACCCCTGGTATTGGCAACTCTCTTGCAGGATATATATCAAGTAAAATCACTTCATCGGCCAGCGAAAGGCTTTTTCCGAACTCTTTCATAAAATCCCTTGTCCTGCTATACAAATGAGGCTGGAAAATTACGGTAAACTTCTTATCTGCATATAAGGCTTTAACTCCTTTAAAGAAAGCTTCCAGTTCAGTAGGGTGGTGTGCATAGTCATCAATATATACTACACTATCCCCTTTATATATGTATTCAAACCTTCTCTTTACTCCTCTGAACTCTGCCAGCGCTGCCTTAATCACCTCACCATCTATCCCCATTTTATTAGCTACGGATATTGCAGCCAAAGCATTCTCTACATTATGATATCCGGGAACCTGAAGCACTACTCCTTTTATATCCATTCCCCCGCCGGTTACATCAAAAGTAAATCGGCTGTTTTCAATCCTAAGGTCTCTGGTGGTAATCTCTCCTTTTTCTGTCCCAAAGGTCTGCTTCTGCACAGAAGCAGGAAAATCCAGATCTACAATGTCACGGACGTATACTATTCCGCCTTCTTTTATTTGGCCAACAAACTGAACAAAAGTACTTCTAAACGCATCCGTATTATTATATATATCCAGATGGTCTGCATCTACAGTGGTTATCACGGCAATATCCGGATGCAGTGTTAAGAAAGAACGATCGTATTCATCTGCTTCTACTACCACCACTTCTTTTTTATCTTTATTCTTATTCAAAAGCAGATTACTTTTATAGTTCAAGGTTATTCCTCCAAGAAACGCTGTACAATCTATACCCGCATAGGTAAGTACATGCGCCACCATAGAAGAAGTAGTTGTTTTACCATGAGTACCAGAAATGGCAATAGTAAACGCATCTTTGGTAATCATTCCCAATACTTCGGATCTTTTCTTCACTATATACCCTTCTTTCCGGAAGTATTGTAACTCTTCATGATTTTCAGGAATAGCCGGAGTATACACCACAAGGGTTGTATTTTTGTCCCTGAATGCGTCAGGGATATTATTCGAATTATCTTCATAGTGAATAGCCATTCCTTCTGAAGATAATTCTTTGGTTAAAGGAGTAATCGTTTTATCATAACCCGCTACTTCGTAACCATTCACCTTGAACCATCGGGCAAGCGCACTCATGCCGATACCACCGATACCAATAAAATAAACCCTATGTACTTGTTTTAAATCCAACTTTTTTAAAAGTTTTAAGTTGTATCTTTTAGTTATTATTTAAAACCTCAGTTTTTATTAACAATGGCAATACTTTCACTAATCCCTTATTTGCGACCTGTCACTAACAGTAGCAAATTTCAACTACTGCTTATTATTAAATCTCCCGTACAGTAGTTATTGCTTTTAAGCAGGGACAACTTAAAAACTACAACTTCCCACTTATAACATCCTTCACTATTCGCGCTATTTCATCGGCGGCATCAGGCCTTCCAAGCTTCAGGATATTTTTCCGATATTCTTCCTGTCTTGACTTATCCTCTAACAACTTCAATGCTTCGTCTACCAGTTTTTCTCTCGCTTCCGCATCTTTAATCATCATGGCAGCATTATCTTTCACTAATGCCATTGCATTTTTTGTCTGATGGTCTTCGGCCACATTAGGCGAAGGAACTAATATTGTAGGTTTACCCACCAGGCACAGTTCAGATATAGACAAAGCCCCTGCTCTTGAAACTACCACGTCTGATACCGCATAAGCAAGGTCCATTTCATAAACGAATTCAAACACCTTTATCTTATCGTTCTGCAATTTATCTGCCAATGCTTTGGCGGTATTTATATACCCTTTTCCCGTCTGCCAAATCAACTGTATACCTGCATTTACTATCTTGTCTATATTGGAAGCTATACTTTCATTGATCGTTCTTGCACCCAAACTTCCCCCCATTACAAACAAAGTTTTAACACCATCCTGCAACCCAAAATGTATTAAAGCCTGTTCTCTCTTATTGGAAGCTTCCAAAATATCTTTACGCACCGGATTACCTGTCATTACAACTTTTTCTCCCGGAAAGAAGGCATCCATATTTTCATAAGCCACACATATCTTCTTTGCTTTCTTTGACAAGAATTTATTAGCTACTCCTGCATAAGAGTTTTGCTCTTGTATCAAAGTAGGTATACCTTTTAATGACGCAACATACAATAAAGGAAAACTGGCATAACCTCCTACTCCTATTGCTACATCCGGCTTAAATTCATTAATAATCCTGTTGGCTTTTATCAGGCTTGATATCACTTTCAACGGGAAAGCGAGATTATCAAGAGTTAACCTTCTTTGAATTCCACTTATCCAAAGCCCTTCTATTTTATATCCTGCTGCCGGAACTTTTTGCATCTCCATTCGCCCTTCCGCTCCAACAAATAATATTTCCGTTCTGCTATCAGCAGCTTTCAATGCATTGGCAATGGCAATGGCGGGATATATATGTCCACCGGTACCGCCGCCGCTTATTATTACTCTATATGGCTTATCTAAAGACATTCTTCGTTTCAATATTCATAGTTGTTTCGTCAATATCTCCCCTGCTTACACTTAGGATAATACCCAAAGAAATACCAGTAAACAGAAGAGATGTCCCTCCCATACTAAGCAGTGGAAGTGGCTGTCCTGTGATCGGCCCCAAACCCACTGCAACGCCCATGTTTATCATGGCCTGCATTACAAGACTAAAACACAAACCTGCAGACAGCAGGCCACCAAATGCCCTTTCACTATTGGCGACTGTCACCAAAGCTCTATACAATAAAGCCAGGTATAGAAATATCGTTATTATTCCTCCTATCATTCCATACTCTTCCACAATAATAGAGTATATAAAATCCGAATAGGAATGCGGCAGAAAGTTTCTTTGAATACTATTACCCGGGCCTCTGCCTAACAAACCTCCATTATATATAGCTATATAAGACTGTTCTGCCTGAAATACCGGTTCTTCATCGAAAAAGAACTTATCTATCCTGCTTATAGTAGTACCCAATCGTTGTCCAAGGCTTAACGCAAGGGTTCCGGCAAATATTCCTACTACTATCAACATAGCCAGATATTTTAAAGGCACACGGCCAATAAACATCAGTAGCATACAAGTAGAAAACAGAATTAAGGCAGTAGATAAATTAGACAATGCAATCAACCCGCATATAACGCCGCACCATAATAATATAGGAATAAATGATTCTTTAAAATCATCAATATTAGCCTGTCTTTTGGCCAACATACTGGCCAAACTACTTATCAATGCCAGCTTGGCAAAGTCAGAAGGCTGAAAAGACTGATTAATTATAGGTATCGTTATCCATCGGCTCGCGTCATTAATATTATCACCGACAAAATAGGTTATAATCAGCAAAGGTACTGATACCCATAAAGCCAGCTTACTCAACCTTGAATAATACTTATAATTTATCTTATGTGCCAGCCACATACAGCCAAGGCTCATCACTACCAACATACCATGTTTCATAAGGTAATGCTCCGTATCTCCCTGCATCTTTTTATAAGCAAGGGAACCGGTAGCACTATACACCACCAATACACTTAAAATGGAAAGTGCAAAAATGATGGCCCATATATATGGATCCCCTTTCATGTGCCTATCTACCCAAGCTTTTATCATATTACCTTCTAATTTTTATCTTTGAATGCCTGCTCGTTGAATCAGATTACTTACCGCTTTTTTAAACTGATCACCTCTATCTTCATAATTCTTAAACAGATCAAAACTTGCGCATGCCGGAGACAACAAAACCACATCACCGGGCTTTGCCAACGCATAAGCTCTGTCAACTGCTTCATCCATTGAGTGACTATCCTGAATTATTGCAATCTTATCATCAAACGCATTGTGCAACTTTGAATTATCAGTTCCCAGACACACCAATGCTTTTACTCTTTCTTTTACCAGTTTATCTATTTGCGAATAATCATTTCCTTTATCAATTCCTCCCGCAATCCAAACAATGGGTTCTTTAAAACTATCCAAAGCATAATATACCGAATCTACATTGGTAGCTTTGGAATCGTTAATAAACCTGATAGCGTTCACTTCACCGGCCAGTTCCAGACGATGTGCTGCATTTTTAAAATCCGACATAGCTTCCTGAAACCTTTCCGGATTCTGTCCAAGCACTGTCGCTACTAATACTGCCGCCATCGTGTTTAGCACATTATGTTTTCCTCTTAAAGGTAACTGATCAACCGCCAAAGAGAATAAACGGTTAATATGATTATCCACTGAAATCATAATCGAATCATCAGAAAGATAAGCGCCATTCAACACCTTCTTTTTTAAAGAAGCTGAAAGTTGAAATGGAACCACTTCTCTTTTAGTCAATTCTTCTCTGATGACCGGATCATCCACATTTGCCACAAAGAAATCTGTAGAGCGCATGTTTTGAATAATCCTGAACTTAGAATCGACATAATTCTGAAAATTATAATCATATCTATCCAGATGATCCGGAGTTATGTTTAATAGCACTGCTATATGTGCACGGAACTTATACATTCCATCGAGCTGAAAACTACTCAGCTCTAACACATAATAATCATAACTATCATCAATCACTTGTTTAGCCAGGCTTTCCCCAATATTACCTGCAAGTCCTACATTCAAACCCAATTTCTTCAACAAGTGATAAGTAAGTAAAGTGGTCGTTGTCTTACCATTACTTCCTGTGATAGCAATGAATTTGGCTTTTGAAAAGCCTGCTGCAAACTCTATTTCAGAAATTATATCAGCTCCTTCACTTTTCAACTTTTCTACCAAAGGGGCATTGTCAGGAATTCCGGGACTCTTAATAACCAATGGTACTCCCAAAATTTTATCTTCCGTATGCTTACCCGACTCAAAAGGAACTCCATGTTCCTTTAAAGTATTTGCATAGTTATCTTTCAACACCCCTTTATCTGAAAGAAATACTTCATACCCCTTAGCTTTTGCAAGCAAGGCTGCTCCTACCCCACTTTCTCCGCCACCCAGTATGACTACTTTCTTTTTCAAATTCGAGCTATATTTAATAGTTATTAATCTTATTATTTACCGAAGCTTGAGTGTGGCTAAAGTCAATATTGCCAACAGTATTCCCACAATCCAGAATCTTGTTACTATCTTCGACTCATGATATCCAAGCTTTTGGTAATGGTGATGTAAAGGCGCCATTTTAAATACCCTTCTTCCTTCACCATATTTCTTTTTAGTATATTTGAAATAACCTACCTGTATCATTACAGAAAGATTTTCTATCAGAAATATTCCGCACATAATCGGAAGTAATAATTCTTTTCTTACCACTAAAGCTAAGACTGCGATTACGCCACCTAATGACAAACTTCCTGTATCGCCCATAAACACTTGTGCCGGAAACGAGTTATACCAAAGAAACCCTACACATGCTCCCATAAGTGCAGCGCAAAAAATTACTACTTCACCGCTATATGGTATAAACATTATATTAAGGTAGTTGGCAAAAATGGCGTTACCTGATAAATAAGCAAATATACCTAAAGCAAATGCGATTATCGCTGAAGTCCCTGCCGCCAGTCCATCTATACCATCTGTAATATTGGCACCATTGGAAACAGCTGTAACAATAAATATTACCAGGATCACATAAAAAATCCAGGCGTATTGATCTCCCATGAAATCAAACAAACTATGATAATCCAGTTCGTTGTTTTTCATAAATGGGATGGTAGTAGATAATGATTTAATATCCACAAAACTTGTCCCTACATCCACACTTGTTTCGGTAGCCACATCAGCTGCCGGATAAGTCCTTATCACTACGCTGTCATTAAAATATAAAACCAACCCAACTATTAACCCCAATCCAACCTGTCCTACAATTTTAAATCTTCCGGATAATCCTTCTTTATTCTTTTTAAATACTTTTATATAATCATCCAAAAAACCTATAAGCCCCATCCATACAGTAGATATAATCAATAGTATAATGTAAACATTTTCCACACGGGCAAACAATAAGGTAGGCACTATAATACAGGTGATAATAATTATACCTCCCATAGTAGGAGTACCTTTTTTCTCCATTTGTCCTGTTAGTCCAAGATCCCGGATACTTTCACCTATCTGCTTGCGTTGTAGAAAGGTTATTAAGCGTTTTCCGAATAATAATGCAATAAGCAAGGAGAAGAGCATTGCCATACCTGCACGGAAAGACAGGAAGCGAAACACTCCTGCCCCGAATACATCAAACTCCCTTTCTAAATAGTCAAATAGGTAGTAAAACATCTAGTTTAAGTGTATATTGCTAAGTCTAAAATTAGTTTTCTTTTGCTCCAGGTACGACAGCATAGCTATGATCTCATTCAACTTTTCTACACAATCATCGCAACAGGAATTAACCATATGCTTCATCTGTATCAGTTTCAACCAGTATCTTGTCTCTACTGCGTCTTTAGATGCCTGAGCAAGCTTTAATATAAAGTCCTGCTTATTGCCGGCAGCAAATGTCTGCTCCAGATTTTCCCTTATGCTTGTCCCGCTTTTTAAAAGCTTTTCAGAAAGTTCAAACTCATTATTCTTAATTAGAAATATATACAGCTCGATTAATTTCAATGAAAACTCAAAGGTTTTGTCAATAATCTGCTCGTTGCTTTTAGTCGTAATTTTAAACATGGCTTTCTATTTCTAACTTTTGAATATGGTTGTTCTGAATCGTTGACAATTGCACTATTAAATCACTAATTTCTCTCATACATACTTCTGCATCAGGACGCATTATGCCATAAAGAGATAAAAAGCTTAACATATTTTTTACTTCTCTGGCATCCATACAGGCTTTCTTCAATTTCTCCTGGTACTCTTCCCCAAAACCTATCTCACAACATTCATTAATATTAATAGCAAGCCCGGCGATACACTCAATCAATTGTTCAGATATATCGTACTGTTTGCGGCTTTCCAGTTCTTTGTATAACATCACCAGCTTTTCAGTCAGATGATCGCACTTTAAAATTATTTCACCAACTTGATTCATCCGGTTTAAATTTTATTTTTCCAATAGCTGAAATATTTCTCTTACTACCTGTTTATCATCAAAAGGATGCTTTACTCCTTTTATTTCCTGATAAGTTTCATGGCCCTTACCGGCAATAAGAATTATATCATTAGGTTGAGCTAATGCACAGGCTGTTTTAATGGCTTCTCTTCTATCAAGAATGCTTAGTGTCTTTTTCATATCAGTAACACTTACTCCTTTCATCATCTGATTTATAATTTCCTGAGGTTCTTCCTCCCTTGGATTATCAGACGTTAATATAACCTGATCACTCAGCCTGCATGCGATATCGGCCATTACAGGGCGTTTGGCAGCATCTCTGTTTCCTCCACAGCCTACTACAGTAACTATTCTTTCCATTCCCTGACGAATATCGGCAATGGTTTCCAATACATTTTTTAAAGCATCAGGAGTATGTGCATAGTCTACAATTGCTGTAATGCCGGTAGGTGAAATTATTTGTTCAAACCTTCCTCGGGCTGATGACAAGGTAGAAAGTTGTGTCAACACTTCTTCCTGATCCTCGCCTAAAAGGACAGCAGAGGCATACACCGCTAAAAGATTATAGGCATTAAAGCTTCCAATTAATTTAAACCATACATCTCTATTATCTATATCCAACTCCAGCCCCTGAAATGTATTAGACTTTACTTTGGCTTTAAAGTCTGCTACCGTTTTCAATGCATAAGTATGTTTAGCTGCCTTTGTATTTTGAAGCATCACTCCCCCTCTTTTATCGTCTGCATTAACCAAAGCAAAAGCAGAAGAAGGAAGATGATCAAAAAACATTTTTTTTGCCTTTATATATTCTTCAAAGGTTTTATGATAATCCAGGTGGTCATGAGTAATATTAGTGAACACCGCTCCTGCAAATGTTAACCCGGATATCCGATGTTGCACTACTGCATGAGAACTCACTTCCATAAATGCATTGGTACAACCTTTGGCTACCATGTCGGCAAGCAGTTTATTTAATGCCACTGCATCCGGAGTAGTATGGGTAGAAGGAATTACTTCCTCATTGATTTTATTCTCAACCGTTGACAACAAGCCTGTCCTGTAACCAAGCTTTATAAACAACTTATGCAAAAGTGTTGCTGTTGTTGTTTTTCCATTTGTACCTGTAACACCTACCAGTTTCAGTTTAGAAGAAGGATTACCATAAAAGTTAGAAGCAACAATACCCAAAGCCTGATTACTGTTAGTCACCTGAACATACGTTACTCCTTCTTTCAGGCCAGAAGGCAACACTTCACATAGAATAGCTATTGCTCCTTTCTCAATAGCCAGGTCTATAAAATTATGCCCATCGACATTGGTACCTGAAATGGCTACAAAAAGACAGCCCGGAGTAACATTTCTGGAATCAAACTCTATGGCCGATACTTCTATATCGGTAATTCCGGAAACGGACACCAGCGAAACTTTGTACAATATGTCTTTAAGCAATGCCATTTAACTTAGTTTTAATACAATGGTAGAACCTTCCACTGCTTTTACTCCAGGCAACATCGACTGTTCCTGTACTCTTCCACTTCCAATGTATTTTACTCGTAGTCCTTTATTTTCCAAAATATATAATGCGTCTTTCAATCTCATGCCTGTTACATCCGGAACCAGGTTTTGAAGCACAGGCCTTGTTTTCCAATGTATAGCATTGTTAACACGGCTTGCAGTTACCCATTCATCTGCCATGTTTTCGGAATGATTGGCAATTCCTAATTCATTGCAAATAAATCTCAGATCTTCCAGATTGCCAGTCTTAACTACAGGGAATACCCCTGTTTCCGTAGGGATATTTACAAAAATCGGCTTATGCAATTCCAGGTCCTGAGAATATACCTTATCAGCTATCTCTTTAAATACCGGTGCTGCCACATCACTTCCATATTGTTGATATCCCTTTGGATTATCTATCACAACAATGCAACTGTACTTAGGCTTTTCCGCAGGAAAATATCCTACAAAAGAAGTATTATAACTACCTTTCGTATACTTTCCGTTTTTGATCTTCTGTGCCGTACCGGTCTTTCCTGCTATTTTAAATGTAGCATGACTGATATTGCTTGCTGTACCTCGTTCCACCACACCTTCCAACATTGTCCGAACTTTCAGCAAGGTTTCATCGGAACATATTTTATTAGATAATATCTTTGTTTTATATCTCTCAACTACTTTGTCTGCTACCTTCACTTCTTTGACAATAATCGGCTGTATCATTACTCCGTTATTGGCAACTGCATTATAGAAAGTCAACATGTGCAAAGGAGATATTTTTAACTCATAACCGATAGACATCCATGGAAGGGAAATTCCACTCCATGTTTTATCTGTAGGATTCTTGATATATGGCTTTGCAGCTCCCTGCATCTGAAATTCCAGCGGATCTGCAAGTTTCATCTTATGTATATAATCAATAAACCTCTGAGGGTTCAATCCGAAATGCTGATTTACCAAACGGGAAACAGCGATATTGGAAGATTTCTCAAAAGCCTCCTGTATAGTTATAGTCCCATACCCTCCGGGTTTCGCATCTGTCATTATGTTATCATAAAACTCGAAAGTACCATTACCTGTTTGAATGGTATCATTTAGCTGAATATTGGTATCTTCAAACAAAGCAATCATAGAGGCCAGTTTAAAAGTAGACCCCGGTTCTGTTAACCCCTGATTACCTACAGCGTAATTATAATTTTCGGCATACTTTCCTTCTCCCACTTTACCAAGATTGGCAATGGCTTTAATTTCTCCGGTAGCCACTTCCATCAACACCACACAACCATAATCGGCGTCATGTGCAGTCAGGTGTCTCAATAATGACGACTCTGCCACATCCTGCAGATTTACATTTATCGTTGTTTGTATATCCAATCCTTCTTTTGCCTTCGATCCTGCGCCATCGTGTACCGGTTTCCAATTCCCCCCTGCCATCTTTCTAAATAATGCTTCACCATCCTGGCCTCCGAGATAATTGTTAAAGCTGAATTCCAATCCGGCACCTTTGTTGTTCTCATTTACAAACCCTACGGTACGCATCGCCAGATAGGAAAAAGGGCGAAAACGTTTGTCCACTTTTTCAAAAATAACTCCCCCTTTCATCCTTCCTTCCCGGAATATCGGCCACTCAGACATTTCCTTACGCGCCTGATAATTGATCATCTCCCGGTTCAACAACAGATACTCTTTCTTTTGAGCTCTGGCATCGGAAATTTTCCGTTTATATTCTTCCTTGGAGCGGTCTTTAAAATGTCGTGACAATAGTAAAGCCAGGCTGTCTATATCTTTGGCAAAAATCTCATCTTTTACCACCGTTGGGTCCATAGCTAACTTGTAAAAAGGCAGCGAAGTTGCCAACAGGCTTCCGTTATCTGAATAGATGTTTCCCCTGGTAGCTTTCACTTTCCTGTACTGGAGCAGGTTTTGGGAAGCAATCTTCCCCCACTTTTCGCCATCGATCACCTGTATCTTTATCAGTTTTACCACAATGGCAACTGAAAACAGGAAGATCAGCAAAAAAGCGATTCTGGCTCTTAGTACTATGGACCTTTTAATGTTCACTATTCTTCTTCTATTGTTATTATATGTGGCGGTGTCAATGTTTCTTCCAATCCTAAATGTTTTACCAGCTTGGCTACTTCGGATTGTTTGCTCTTATACATAAGGTCTGCTTTAAGAGTAGTAAAGTCAGCTCTCAGGTCATCCACTTCTGCTTTTATTTTAGCAGTTTGTCTAACAACTCTCTCTGCATAATGAGCATTTCCAATGTAAAAGATTATAAATGCTGTCACATACAGCACATGAGGAAGATATTTTACCGGGATACCATCCTCGAATAATTTATCTACCTTTATAATCTTGTCCAGGAGTCTGAATACTGTTTTCTTCTCTTCCCCCTGACTCGATTTCAGAGTATTCTCTCTCATGTATATTTGGAATTATTGATTCGGACAATCAGACCTTTTCGGCAATTCTAAGCTTTGCACTTCTGGCTCTTCTATTCCTCTCCACTTCTTCTGCACTTGCTTCAATCGGCTTTTTATTTACCGCCTCCAAAGGTTTGTAAAAATGGCCATATACATCTTTCTCGATCTCTCCGAAGAACTTGCCCTTGTTAATGTAATTCTTTACCAACCGGTCTTCCAGTGAATGGTAAGACATTACTACCAATCTGCCTCCCGGCTTTAGCAACTCTCCGGCCTGTACCAGCATTTCTTCCAATGCTTTCAACTCATCGTTTACTTCAATTCGCACTGCCTGAAATACCTGAGCCATATATTTGTTTTCCCTTCCTTTGGGCGCCAACGGTATTAGCACCTTTCTGAAATCTTCTACCGTTGCCAGCCTGCCGTTTGTTCTTGCCCTGATCACCGCTGCAGCAAGGGATTTAGCATTTTTAACTTCTCCATACATCCCAAAGATCTTGTGCAACTCTGCTTCGGAATATTCATTAAGAACCTGAGCCGCAGTTTTAGGAGCATCCCTGTCCATCCGCATATCCAGTGCTGCATCGAAGCGGGTGGAGAACCCTCTTTCGGCTGCATCTATCTGATGCGACGATACTCCCAGATCCGCCAGTATTCCATCCAGCTCACGTACTCCGTTGAGTTTTAAAAACCTCTTTAGGTATCTGAAGTTAGCTTGTATAAATGCGAAAGAACTATTCTTTATTTGTTCTGCCTGTTCTTTAGCATCTGCATCCTGGTCAAAACCATACAGATGCCCTGTAGTCAAATGTTTTAATATTTCTCTGGAATGGCCCCCCCCACCAAAAGTCAAATCCGCATACACTCCATCCGGTTTTATATTCAACCCTTCAATACACTCTTTCAACATTACCGGCTCATGATAACTCATATCTTTATCTGCCCTTTCTGATTATTATCCCTGAACTTTTCCATCTGACTCATTCTCTCCCAGATATTTTTCTGCAAGCTTTGAAAACTCTTGCTGATCTTTGATCAGGAATTGTTCATATAATTCAGGATTCCATATTTCTATTCGGTTACCCATCCCTACCACTATCGCATCTTTATCTATCTGAGCATATTTCAACATGGTTTTAGGGATTACAAACCGGCCATTACTATCTAGCTCCACTTCGGTATTTCCTCTAAAGAAGTTCCTTTGAAAATTCCTAAACTCTTCATTGAACTCGTTCAATCCTGCCACTTTTGAAAATACCTTCTTCCACTCTACCATCGGGTACACTACCAGACAAGGCTCAAACCCTCGTGTAATTACTATCTCATTTCCGTTCACTTCAGGCAAATTGGATTTGATCCGGGCAGGAAGAACAATCCTGCCTTTCGCATCCAGTTTGCATTCGTATTCGCTCGAGAAATAAGACATCTAGTTTTTGAAAATTGTATATGTACCCCAAACAAAGTTATAAAAGATATTTTAAAAACCAACCACTTTTTACCACTTTCTACCACTTTTGTCTTATTTTTAACCAAAATTGAAAAAAAAGGTTGCATTTTCTAACTATTTTCGGTGAAACTTATCCACAAGTAGAAGGTATTATTGAATAATGGATTTTGAGTTGGGGCTGGTCGAGCAACTACACCCGAAAAACAAAAACCATTAATTATCAGAAACTTAATAAATAAAAACACCCCTCAACTGATATCAATTAGACATTATTGGATGTATTTTTTTCAAAAAGTGGGAGAAAGTGGAAGAGAAATACTCAAAAAATTATAAAAATCCTCTTTTATTGATCAACCAAACCAATCGGGAACAAAAAAAGCCTATCGAATAGGCTTTGAAAGACTCTTTAATTTAAACAAAGGAAATCACTCAAGCTATGTTAGCTGATCTTTGTCCAACATCAACTGCTCCGATAACTCTTCCCGCAGTATCGAATCATCCCCACCGAACTGATGAATCAATTCGGCTACCAAACCTGTCCATCCGGTTTGATGGGATGCTCCTACTCCTCTACCCGTTTCTCCATGGAAATACTCATAAAACAAAATGTATTTGTTAAACTCCGGATCTGTCTGTAGTTTTTTATAGTGGCCGTACACCGGACGATTTCCATTTTTATCTTTCATAAAGATCCTAATCAGGCGTTTTCCTAAATCTTTGGCAACTTCTTTTAAGGTTACCATATTTCCTGACCCTGTCGGCAATTCCACTTTATATTCATCTCCAAAATATTGATAATACTTAAGCAATGATTCTATGATCATATAGTTGACAGGGAACCAGATAGGGCCACGCCAGTTGGAGTTTCCGCCAAACAATTTGGTATCCGATTCACCAGGAGTATACTTTACTTTATATACCTGATCTTTGGAAACAAATTCATAAGGATGGTCTTCGTGAAATTTGGATAAAGAACGAACACCGTATTCGGACAAAAACTCATTTTCATCCAACAACCTTTTTAATAACATTTTCATCCGATGTCCTCTTAAAACCGAAAGAAGGCGCGTTTCCCCTTTTCCATGCTCGTACCATCTGGAGATAAGAGCTGCAAGGTCAGGCCGGTTGGTAAGGACCCACTCCAACCTTCTTTTGAAATCCGGCAGTTTTTCCAATCGTAATGGATCTATGGTTTCTACGGCATACAAAGGTATAAGTCCTACCATAGACCTAACCTTTAATGGGATACGTTCATCTGTTGGCAGATGCAAAACATCATAGAAAAACTGGTCTTCTTCGTCCCAAAGAGAAATCCCCTGCTCTCCGCCAATATTTACCGAAGCGCCGGCTATATATAAGAAGTGTTCAAAAAACTTGGAAGCACAATCCTGATAAACAGGCTTGGTTAATGATAGCTCAATCGAAATACGTAACATGTTCAAAGCATACATCGCCATCCAACTTGTAGCATCTGCCTGCTCTATACAACCACCCGTCGGCAAAGGACTGCTTCTGTCAAACACACCGATATTATCTAAGCCGAGAAATCCACCTTCAAAAATATTGTTACCCGTACGATCTTTTCGATTTACCCACCAGGTAAAGTTTATTAACAGTTTATGGAATACTCTTTCCAGAAATTCTAGATCTCCGTGTCCGTCGTTCAGTGAGCGGTCTATCATATATACTTTCCAGGTAGCCCAGGCATGTACAGGAGGGTTAACATCTCCCAAACTCCATTCATAGGCTGGAATTTGTCCATTAGGGTGCATATAATATTCCCTTACCATAAGCAAAAGCTGCCTTTTAGCAAAGTCAGGATCTATCCTTGCTATGGGTATGCAATGAAATGCCAGATCCCATGCCGCATACCAGGGATACTCCCATTTATCCGGCATAGAAATGATATTAGAATTATTCAGGTGCTTCCATTCATGATTCCTCCCTTTCTTCCTCTCTTGCGGAGGTGTCATTTGATTAGGGTCTCCGCGAAGCCATTGATCTATATTAAAATAATAAAATTGTTTGGACCACATCATTCCTGCATAAGCCTGACGCTGTATGCTTCGTAATTCAGGATCATCGATTCCCTTCTCCAACTCCTTATAAAAAGCCTCATGTTCCGCCAACCTCCTAGCAAATAGTTGGTCAAAATCCTGAAAAGGATCTTCAAATTCTTTATTGCTCAATCGCAACTTATATTCAAATGTGGCTCCGGGCTCCATATAACCGGAAAAATGAACCGCGGCTTTAGTGCCTTCCCTCCCGGTATTAATTGCTTCTATTTTTTTATGAACTATAAAATCATTGATTCCATCTTTGGAATAAGGGTGGTTGTTTGCAAAATTATAGAGCCGCTTATAATTGGTTTCATTATCACAAAACAGCAGTTCAGTAGCATATTGGGAATACAGGCGATAGCTCCCTAAAAGATGGTGTTGGATTTGTATGGTGCAATTGTCTTGTGCCCACATATTGGGCTTTACACAAGGATATCCCAAATTCCATATATTACGGAACCACACTGTTGGCAAAAGATATAATTCTGCTTTTTCCGGGCCGCGATTAACTACATTTATTTTTATAAGAATATCTTCCACATCTCCTTTCGCATATTCTATGAAAACATCAAAGTATTTGTTAGTATTAAAAATCCCGGTGTCCAGAATCTCAAACTCCGGTTCGTTTTTAGTTCTGGTTCTGTTCTCCTGTACCAATAAATCATAAGGAAATCGATTTTGCGGATACTTATAAAGCATCTTCATGTAGCTATGGGTAGGCGAGCTTTCCAGATAATAATAAAGCTCTTTTACATCTTCTCCGTGGTTTCCCTGATTTCCCGTAACCCCAAAAAGCCTTTCTTTCAGAAAATCATCTTTGCCATTCCATAAAGCAATGGCAAAACATAATAAGTTTTTGTTATCGGAAATACCTCCTATTCCTTCTTCTCCCCACCTGTACGCTTTACTTCTGGCCATATCATGAGATATAAATTCCCAGGCAGAGCCATCCGCGCTGTAATCTTCCCGGACCGTCCCCCATTGTCTTTCGGTGAGGTAAGGCCCCCACTTTTTCCACGGATTGTTTTCCTTCGCTGCATTTAACCTTGCCTTTTCAAATTCCTGTCTCATGAATAAAAATTTTGTCTTTAACCTTTATAAGACAATTAAGTTTATTAAAACCCGGATTATTAGTTTTAATAAAGCTTACCGAACATCATCAATGCTTCTACCACTATTATTACTCCTATATAACTACACTTGTTTAAACCTATATCACAAAGGATAAGACATGCATAACCATTAAAAGGCGGGACTACTAAAAAGCATTCCGATAATAATGAAAGCCTAAACTGGGAAAAAACCGATATTGTGATATAATAAATTTTAGAAAGGAATGTATTGGTTGCCACTTGGGAATGCTTCTACCCAAAACAGTAACCTCTCAACCACCCACCACCCTATAGGGGTACTTCTTAAGGCAATAATCAGGTAATTTTCAAAACAAGACTAAGAATACAATAAAAAATAAGACGTTAACAACCTTCTAACTACCTGACTTCTATCCGTTCATACCCGATCATATAGGTCTTGGGACGGTAAATATCGACCACCTTTTTAACACTTTTACCATTTATGGTATCTCTCCTCACAATAAGATAATCTTCGTAAGTTATAACATCCACAATGATTTCACACAATTCATCTTGCGGAGTAATCATATATTCATTACGAGTCCCTGCTACCGGCTGAATAATAGCATTTTTCGAAGTCACTTTAAGAGTATGCTTCACATTCTCTATCCCGCCCAATAAACTGATCATTACATGATTAGGTTTGTCTTTAAACATATACTCAATTTCCTGAACCGTATCATTTCTGATGCTGTATATGCTTACTGCCGGTGCACACCCTTCCTTACACTTCTTACCTTTGAATTGAGAAAAGCCAAGAGTGGGGAGAATCAGTATAAGAAATATCAATAATATTCTGACTTTCATAACAATAAAAAGCTAGTCATGGTAAATTTACATTTTTTCCTCGTTTTTACCTGTACCCTTTGACAGAAAATTTTCTATCACTCACTGAAAAAAGCAGAAACTTGTCTTTGGGTTCATTTTCCTTTAATGCTGGAGGATACGTTGAATCAACAGGTTTGTTGTTCAATTGTTTTCCCAATCCATTGTACACTACTGACTGATAATTATTTAAGTCCGTAATAATAAAATATTGGTGGCCTGCACCATAATTGTAATAGGACACCACCTCTTTGGCATTATAAGCTCCTTCCCTTTCCAATATTAACCTTTCCTCTTCATCCAAAATTTCTGTCTTTCCTAAAGCCTGTCTTATCAACACAAATGAAGATTTCTTCTGGTCATTTACGAGTGAAAACTCTACTCTGGATGCCGGCCTGTAAATTTGCTTTTTTACTTTTGTTTCACCTTTCAAATTAATACTCCAAAATTGCCCGCTTTTAGTAAGCCCTATAATAGCGGATCCGGAAAAATCAGGCCCTATCCTGATAAAATAATCAGCCACCAGGCTTTCCTTTATGTTTACCGGAAATCCCGGATAGTACTCTCCCCGCCTGTTCATTACATTTATTTTACCGTCTTCCTGCACAGCTATGATCAGATCTTTCCCCATCACACGTACATGCCTTGGCTCCGCTATTAATCTTCGGGTTAACTTTCTGGGGGTCCACCCTTCCAGATTTTTCCCCTGCCCGTCATACATATAAACGTTTCCAAACTGATCCGAGGTTAATATTCTATAATTCCTATTGTTATCATAATCAATTAAAGATACAGTATGAAAAGCTATATTTTGAGGAGCTTTTACGGGGAATCCCGGAAGATTCCTGCCATCTTTTCCCGATACTGCATATAACTTTTCCCGGCTGGCGAATATATAATCAGGAGTACCGTCTTTATTCAAATCGCCGGAATAGGTTTTACCTATCAGAGGAGATTGCACCGAATCTTTCCATTGAATCCACCCATCCTGTGAGAATAAATAAATCGACAATGAATCCTTCACCAATATGGTTGATTTTTTAGCAGTATGAAACAAAGTAGGTGCCCCGGAAATCCTATAAGGAAGCAAAACTTCTTTAACGAGCCTTTCACTTTCACCTGATTCATTTTTAGCTATAGTGCCTTTAAAAT
>DATCKK010000274.1:0-6097 GCA_036562325.1 Cytophagaceae bacterium
ACATAACTATTATACCAGGCTTTTTGCCCAACACTCTGAAAGTATTGGTAGCCCCAGCATTCCCACTGCCGTAGTCTCTTACATCTATCCCGAAAAATGCCTTTCCATACCATACTGCGGTAGGCAAAGAACCGATAAGATAAGAAATTACTGCTCCGATAATTAGGTATAAAATACTCATATTAGTGTATACGATCCAATTAGAATGTTGTTCAAAAACGACTAATTTTCGTCCTTAATACTCTTAATTTGAACCAAGAGTTTCAAATTAAGCAAATTAATCTGTCTTTTACAATTGTCGTCTAAATGCAGGCCCTGTTTATCTATTTAAACAGATCTTTCATCTTCTGCTGATCTTTTTGGCTCTGTTGCTGTCTTTCAATGCTTTGCTCCTTAATCTGCCTTTCTTTTCCATTATCCTCTTCATCGTAAGACTCATTGTTTATTTTGTACTTGTCGTAATTCCTGTCGTCTTTTTTCGACTTAGTATTAGACTTTTTATCCGTATTTGTATTATAAGATGGCTCCTCATCATCTACGCCAATCTCATCATCCATATCCGGCTGGTCTTCAATAATTTCAGGAATTTCATCTTCCGTTTCATCCTGAATATCATCATCTTTATCCATTTGCTCCATCTCTTGCTGTCTATGCTTCTCCAGTTCGCTTGGGTCGATTCCCAGGTAATGTTCTTTAAAGTGGTCTACGAATCTGACTTTCTCCATCAAATCACCTTTCACATAAAAGAATTTGGATCGGTCCATCTGCTCCCCTTTGGATTTACTTGCAATTGCAGCATTAACTTCTTCATTGGAAGTAAGCATGGAGGTACGGTTATCTTCGTACGTCATAAAATACCATGTATTCGGAGTTGGTTCCAGATATACACTAATGATATCGCCCTTGGAAGTCTTTCTGATTTCAACAAAGCCAGGCATACTCTTATTAATTTCCTCCTTCATAATAGAGGTCACGTAGATTGGGCCTGAGCTGTAAAAAGCTTTATAGTCAGGAGACCATGTAAGGTCTACATTGGAGAACACAAATGATTTGCTGAAATCAGACGACAAGGTGAAGAGCGGAACCACTTCCAGTGCTTTCTTCTGCTGGTATTTTTTCACCCCGTCATTTCCAATGAACTGAGCCAGATTTTCAAAAAGGGTTTCCTCCATCCTCGCTAACCGGACATAATCAGCTTCGGTCAATAAAGCTGTGTCAGGCATCATGTCTTTGGCAATTTTCAAATTTTTAGCAATAGCATTAGTGGCTGTCGCATGAGCCCCAAAGTCAATGGCCATGAATGTCTGGAACTTATACTCCGGAATGTTCAGGTCTGCGTGCCCTCTTCCTGCTGCCAGCATTTTCACCTTACCTTGATTTTCAAAGAAATTAAACTTTCCGGAATACTCTATGAATGATTTTGTATCATCGTACTTTAACAAGTTTCCTTGCAGGGATGACTTGTTCAACTTATCCGGTTTTCCAACCCGGAATTCATTGGTGTCTGCGTTATATTCCAGAATACCTGTAGTAGAGAAAATATCCGCATCATTCTTTTCTTTTTTCTGAGAAATAAAGGTGGTATATAGTTGATACCCTTTCTTGTCCAAATGAATACCCGTAGTTAATGGCGCACCATTATCGGCCATTGCGTTTTCCAAACTAAGCACCACGTCTTTGGAAGAACCGTCATTAACGTACTTCAACCATTGAGAATAACTCAACGCCCCCTTCAGGTCAAGCTTAACGAACCCGTCAAATAACAACAGTGGGTTATTGGCATGCATTACCACCTTACCTTTATAGAAAATTTTAGGACCAACCGTTAAGCTATCGTCTTCCTTCACCATACCTGTAGCTACTGTCCTTGCCCCTTCTCTTCGTTTCTCACTTTCCTCTAAGCGAAAATCCTGAAACCGGATAGCAAGCGTATCGGAGCCAAGGTTTACATATTGGTAAGTGGCTACTCCCTCAAATTTTTTCCTTCCCCTGATATCAATGATACCATCATACAAATGGTGATACTCATTAATGGTGTCAATCGTGATCTTAGCATTTTTTAGGGTTTTGATAACTGCATTTTCTAACACAACAACCCTATTGCTATCAGGGAATATTTTACCATCCGCTACCTTAATAAATGGCACTCCACTGATATTCAGGTTAAGTCTTGGAATGTCGTATACTGCATGAGTAGCATTAAATACAAGGGAATCCTGGTCAGGACGGGTGGAGTAGAAATAAGATTTGCTGATATCTCCTCCCTCTTCCATCTGCATATACACCTTTTTATTTTCAAGGTCCCACTCCCCGTTGTCAAGGGAACTCTTATACTGTGCATAAGGGAATTCATTACTCGCATATCCTTTTTGCTCCGGACTGAAATATGCGAAGTTCTTTACAAGGTCGAAGTCCAGCTTAACCTTATCGCATTTTAAGGCCGGCTTATTCGGGTTGTCTGATTCAATCAGGAAGAAAGCATCACGGCCGGAAAACCGGTCCTGTTCAAAATGAAAATTCATAGACTCGGCTTCGGAACCTCTGGTAAACAATACCCCTCTACCAAACATACCGTTTTCTCTTACAATAGAAGTTCCATGAAGTTTGGCAGTACCTTTATAGTAGTTGAACGGATCTTTTTCGTTCGATATAAACATACTGTCTACTCTTGGATACCATTTTAATCTGTAGTTCTGAATGTTCACTTCAGGGAAAGTTACATCCTGCTCCACTTCCGGGCAGGTACCTTCTTTGGTTTCTGCATTCGTTCCCTGCGTTAACACTGAGTCTTTACAGAAAAAGAAATCGTTCGAATATAATGTAGTAGTAAGGTAATGAATACTACCATCCCCTCTCAGTCCTTTATTATTCAAAACAATATCACTAAAGTATTTCCCTTTACCTCCATACAATTGGTAACCTTCAGTGGGTACTTTATGGGTAAATCCAAGAGAAAGGTCTGGCATTACAACCAGCTTTTCATCGAAATCAGGGAAAATTCCGGACTTGAACTTACCATCGAACCCAATATGGTTAGGGTCTGCACTACTCAAACTGTCGATTTTAAATGGTGGGATCTCGAATTTCATGGTAGTATCGTACACACCACCACCGATATGTGCTTTGTCAAAAAATACGGTAGCCCCGGTAGATGCATCAAATATTGGGTACTGCTCCATTCTTTTACGTCCTGATTTATTATTGGGGTCATTGATATAGAGAGTACCGGAAGAATATCTTAACTCATTGGAAAGAACCGTGGCTTTTCTATTCTTAAGGTCCTTTTCATCCTTAACGGCAAGTTTGATTTTGTCAATATTGGGAAGATGAACAAGGAAACTGTCATAGTCAAATTGAAAGTCGGTCCCTTCAAACTGAAAGCTTTCTGTGTTGATCTTTCCATCAAACAAAAAGTCTCTGTTTTTTAAAATTTTGATTTCTCTGTTGTTTGGTACGAAGTCCACGTTCAACGAGTCACTGATCCAAACCTTATCCACCCCGCGCACAATAAGCTCATTGGTAGTCAGGTCCAGTGTCGCATTGGTTCCACCTGGAGAGATAGATTTGAAGGTAATGTTATCATAGTCTTTTTTATCTCTTCTGGAAAGTACATAGTGATAAGCTTTGGGCTTAAGTTTTACCAGTCCTGTTTTCGCATTGTAATCTATGTACGCTGTCTTCATCAACTGCGTCATTGCACCTTTCAGAGTATTCAATTCGATCTTATAAGCCTCTGCCAGGTCGGCTACATTGAATTTCTCATATTCTTTTTCATTTTCCTTAAAGTTCGGATCCTTTTTCTTGGCTTCCGCTTTTAACTTGTCCGAATACCCAACAATTAACTGAAGCGGATGAAACTTATACATCCCCATCATCAAAGAATATTTCTCTGCATTAAAGAACTCTGAAGATTCAAACAATGCCGCAATCTGATTTTTAGCATTGACGATATCAAAATCGATTTTGGTATCATTCAAGTCCCAGATCAATGCATCTGCTACTATCTCTATGTTGTGATAAGTGTCGGTAAAAGGCGCTTGTTTAAAGCTGTTATGCTTTGACAAACGAAGTATGGAAAGGCTTTTGTTAAATTTGAAAGAAGTCCCAGGGTGATAAATAGAATCCTGATCCTGATAAAGTACGATATTGGTAAGATCGCTTGTAATTAACGAGTCTCCCAGCTCAAACCGGCTGCCTATCGCCTGTATTCGTTTAACTCCGTCTTTATAAACATCAATTCTTGAAGTACCTTCATCCACCGAAGAACTGTATAACTTTCTTCCTGATAAAGACAGACCTCCATGATAATCTATATCCTGGCCAAGGTCTTTTATCTTAATATTACTTTTGAATGATTTGAACCTTGGGTACTGGCGATCCTCAATACTTCCCGCCCGTTTACTGTCAAACTCAAAGATACCCTCTACTACAGAGTCTGTCTTCGCTGCATAATGCAACTCCGCTCCTTCTGCATACAATCTTGGGCTTTGCACGTTAAAGTTGAACTCTTTGAAATCGCAATAGATTTCTTCAGGAGCAAAACCAACGCAAGACCAGTTAAACCTTCCGCCTTTTCCCACATACACATTATCTTTAAACATCATTGACCCGGTAGTTCCTTTCAATTCAACAGAATCATAACGGGTAACAATGGTAAAATCTGCATTCTCAAAAGAAATTACCGCACCTGTTACCACCGGTTGTATCGGAGGAACATAACCCACATCCAAAATATCATCTCCACCGGATATCTCTGTGGCCACTTCATCCTCCCAGGTAGTACCCCACTCATCTTCTACCTGTTGCGGATTATCCCAGTCACTGAAAAAATCCTCCTGACGCTCCAACATGGATTTCTGTTCTCCATCTTCAGAGTTCTTGCTTCCCCAATCATCCCCGGAATACTCTTCTTCTTCATAAATCTCTACTTTGGGTTCTATAAACCGGAATGAAAAGGTGCCGCCTGTAAAAATCAGTTTATTATAGGATGAAGAATACAGATAATTGTTTTCCAAAAACTTACGTATAGTCGGAAAATAATTATTGATCTGCTTTCCATCATAAATCTCAATAACTCTGCTGGTGATATATATAAGTGAATCTATCTGCTGGGAAGGGATACCTTTATTTTTGGCTGCTGCCAAAGCTCCATAAAAATCGGTGAAATGCGGATAGGCTCTGAATTTTTTGGTTTTCACCATTTTCTGGCTGGTTTCTATAATACTTTTTCTTTGTCCATCAGTAAATCCGCTCCATGCTGACGAAAATGAAGAATAAACCTGGGTGGCGCTTTCTTTATTGGCAGAGTTAAGCATTTTGCCTACATCAGTGATAAATACCGCAGGATCGGACGAAAGCACAAACTGAGCTTTCACAACAGTGACAGACACAAAAAATAGTATAAAGAAAAGGCCTTTCAATTTCATACCTATTAAAGTTTTAAGCTTTTTGAAAAACTAATGAAGCCCAACGATTTCTTAACTTGCGGGCAACAAAGTCCAACGAATGAGTAAATGCGGAGTTTTGAATATCCTCTATATCTTCTTCGTAAAAGCCGCTTAAAATCAGCGTTCCTCCTTGCTTAAGATAACGAGCATATAATGGCATTTCTTTCAACAGGACATTTTTATTAATATTTGCCAGAATAATATCATAATTTTCTGCAAGATGATTTACCTGCGTTATATCCCCCTTGGCAGGTATAACGACGGAGCAATTGTTCAACTTAACGTTTTCCTGCAAGTTTTCAAAAGCCCAATCTTCAACATCAAAAGCCAATATTTGTTTAGCTCCTAATTTACAAGCCAATATGGCTAAAACTCCCGTCCCCGAACCTGCATCCATTACCAGTTTATCTTTATGATCGATCTCCAGCTGATTTTGAACCATCATATACGTGGTTTCATGATGTCCGGTACCAAAAGACATTTTGGGGTTGATAATAATTTCCAAAGGCAGACCCGATGCCGGATGAAAACTTGCCCGGATAGCAACCTTGTCTTCCACCATCACAGGGTCGAAGTTTTTCTCCCACTCTTCATTCCAGTTCTTATTTTCCAATTCCCCCACCGAGTAGGAAATATGTTCTTCCTTATAC
>DATCKK010000276.1:0-6537 GCA_036562325.1 Cytophagaceae bacterium
GGGTTGAGCCTTTCTCAAATCGGAGAGTTTTCCTTTATTATTGCCAACTTAGGGCTTTCCCTGAATGTTACCAGTAGCTTTCTTTATCCTGTTACAGTAGCTGTATCTGCTATTACCACTTTTACTACTCCTTATCTTATAAAATATTCAGGCAAGTTTTACTCCTGGCTGGAAAAGCGGCTGCCGGATAATTGGATAAATAGTTTAAACCAATATAGGTCTACCACCCAGATGATTACTACTTCGGGTGATTGGAAAGTAATATTACGGGCTTATGCCTATAATTTAATAATTCATTCTGTAATAATCATTAGTATTATATTCCTTTCTACACACTACTTGAATCCGTGGATACAAAAAAGGTTTGCAGATAATAAAACAGGAGAAATAGTAACTGTTGCAATATCTTTGTTAAGCATTGCGCCTTTTATTTGGGCACTGTCTGTTCGGAGAATTAAAGAAGAATATTATTCCAGGTTATGGCAAAATAAAAAGCTTAGTCGATGGCCGTTAATTGGAATGGATATAGTGCGGGTATTATTGGGGATACTATTTGCCGGATTTCTGATTCTTCAGTTTTTGTCTTCACTGACCTCAATTCTTATTGCTTTTGGTTTAATAGCAGTGATATTAATATATTTCTCAACAAGGCTTCAGTCCTTTTACAATCACCTGGAATATCGCTTTTTGAGGAATCTGAATGAGCGGGAAGCAATGATAGTAAAGAAACCTGATATAGTGCCGTGGGACGCGCATCTGGTGGAGTTGATCGTTTCACCGGAATCTTCGGTAATCGGAAAGACATTACAGCAACTTGCCGTGCGAGAACAATATGGGGTAAATATAGCTCAAATCAGAAGAGGTAAGCATACTATTATCAATCCCGGCCGTGATGAAAAACTGTATCCTTTTGATCATATCCTGGTCATAGGTACAGATGAACAATTAATGTTACTCAAGCAACTGATAGAAGCTACCACTGAGATTGAGCATCATGAAACCGAACCAATTGTTCTTCAGAAAATTGATGTTGATAATACTTTCCCGTTAAAATCTTTAAGTATCCGGTCTTCCGGGATAAGAGAAGATGCCAGGGCGCTTGTAGTGGGAATAGAAAGAGACGGAAAACGAATATTGAATCCAGACTCGTCCATGGTATTCTCTGAAGGAGATATTGTATGGGTAGTTGGAAATCCTAAAAGACTTCAGAAGTTTATTCAAACAAAAGCAAATGCGGCAAAGAGTCATTAAGCTATTAGTTTACAGAAGGGATGTGCGGATGAAAAATAGCAACAGAAATCAGAAATTCGCCGGGTGAACTTGTTGAATTGATTAAGTTTTTGTTATTTGAATTAAATAAAGAGAATAAAAATCTATGTCCATAACCAAAGAATCAGAATTAATTGGAATGCAAAAAGTAAGTGATGTGGTAGCACTGACACTTAAAGAGATGAGAAACTTTGCAAGGCCCGGAATTACCACTAAAGAGCTGGATGAATACGGAGGGAAATTGCTGAAGAAGATGGGGGCACGGCCAGCTCCTGCTTTGACTTACGGATTTCCTGGTTGGACATGCATTAGCGTTAATAATGAAATTGCTCATGGTATACCTTCGAAAAATAAAGTAATAAAAGAAGGTGATTTACTGAATATTGATGTGTCTGCCGAACTGAATGGTTTCTGGTCTGACAATGGTGGATCTTTTGTTGTAGGAGAAGATATTCATGGACATCAGTTGCTGGTAGATGCTTCTAAAACGATTTTGAAAAAAGCTATAGATAACATACGGGGTGGCGTACGTATTGCCGCTATCGGAGGATTGATAGAAGCAGAAGCTAAAAAGTCGGGTTATAAAGTTATAAAAAATTTAACCGGCCATGGTATTGGAAATAAACTGCATGAAGAGCCTGGAGAAATTGCCAATTATTACGATCGGTTTGATCTGAGGAGGTTTAGGAAAAACTCGGTGGTAGCGATAGAGACTTTTATATCTACCCAATCCAGTTATGCCGAAACTATCGAAGACGGGTGGACGCTGGTTGGGAACAAAGGCGGTTATGTGGCCCAGCATGAACATACTATTGTAATTACGGATGGAGCCCCACTGATACTTACCAAAATGAATGAGATCTGGGACTAATAACGGGTGTTAATTGCATGGATATTATGAATTTGAAATGTGTGGTTATTGATGATGAACAGCCCGCTATTGATGTATTGGAAAGTTATATTAACAAGGTTCCTTATCTGTCTTTAGTGGCAAAATATAACAATGGTATTGATGCGCTTGAGTATGTTGACTTTAGTGCAATTGATATTCTTTTCATTGATATTCAAATGCCGGATATCAATGGGATGGAACTATTAAAGCGATTGGATGCCAAGGTAAATATAGTTTTTACTACTGCCTATCCGGAATATGCCCTCAAAGGGTATGACTTTCAACCGCTGGATTTTCTGGTAAAGCCAATTTCATTTGACATGTTTATGCGTGCAGTGGAAAGGGCTAAAAGCGTAAATACCGGTAATTCAGAAGTTGGTGAGGCTCATGTGGAAGAATTTTATATAAAATCAAGAGGTAAAATTATCCGGATATTATCTTCTGATATATTGTACATAGAAGGATTAAAAGATTATGTGATTTTTTATACCTCTGATTCGAAGTATATTGCTTTGCAAAGTATGAAGGAGTTGGAGGAAAAGTTGGGTAAAATTCATTTCATTCGTATTCATAAGTCATTTATTGTTGATACGAATAAGATCGAAGAAGTAAGTAGTAATCAGGTGAAGATAGGAGGCAGGCAAATACCTATAGGACGTCAGTTCAAGCCTGCATTTTTAAAATACATTGAGAGTAAAAAACTTTAATTACCAACGATTGATTACAGTTTTTTAAGTTATTACTTTTTAAAATTCTTAATGTCGTTGGTCGAAATATTTTGCAGTTTGCCGTTAATAATTGTTTTCATTAAAGAATTCAATTTGTTTTAAATTATAATTATGAAGGCTAAGTGGGTAAAATACCATATCCTGTTTTTTATTGTTACGTGGATATTTAATTATGTATTTAATTTTCGCCCGACAATACCAGAAGGCAGCGTAGTTACTTATTTTTTGTTTTTTGTGATAGAAAACATACTGCTTGCCGGATACTTTTATGCTGTGTTATTATTATCTCCCGTTTTTTTTAATAGGATGCTGTATTTAATACCTGTTCAACTTGTTTTTATGTTGGTGGGGTGTGCCGTACTTTCAGTAAATCCTTTTCTTTTTTATTTATGGAATGGGGAGAATCAGGAATTTTCAAGAGTATATTTTATGAAGATGTTTGAAGTTGCTTATTTTTCATTTAGCAGCCTTGGCTTTTTGTTTCTTCAAAAATGGGATGAAAGCACACATCAAAAACTACAGTTAATAGAATCATTGTCGGAGGCAGAACTCACATTTCTCAGGTCTCAGATGAGCCCCCATTTTTTATTAAATACCTTAAATGTGATTTACGCGCTTGCTTTAAAGAAGTCGCCGGAAGTATATCCGGCTATGGCAGAATTAAATAACATCTATTCCTATGCACAAAGAAGCCAGGGTAAAGTATCGTTGAAAGACGAAGTTGAGTATATCCGTAATTTTATTAATATTCAGAAGAGAAGGTTTGGAAGTTCGGTAATTGTAGAAGTTTACTTTGATATGGATAAGGACTATGAAATAGAACCCCTTCTGTTAAGTACATTTATTGAAAATGCCTTTAAACATGGAATAAGCAGTAAGTCTCCCGGAAATATCCGTATTGAACTGACTGCTAAAGAAGGAATCCTACAGTATAACGTGTATAATGACGATCATTCATTAAAATATAAAGATGCTACTTCCGGCATAGGACTTAAGAATTTGTCCAGAAGGCTGGAGCTTCTGTATCCTGGAGATTATTCTCTGTCGGGATTCTTAGATGAAAACGTATATAAAGCACAACTGACCATTCGTAATCTATGAAGAAACGCCATGTAGTCATGTATCACTCGGTGTATTGGATTTACAGGGTGGTAAATATTTTAACGTTTAATTATTTTTTATATCAGGAAAACTGGTATCGTGGCGCGTATGTGGTGCAGTTGGTGCTAATGCCATTTTTTTATATTAATTATGGGGTGTTGATTCCGACTTTATTAAAGAAACAGTTTATAAGATTCGTTGTGCTGACCATACTATGGATAGCAGGGTTCGTTCAGGTATATTCTGTCTGGACTGCTTATCAGCGTAATTGGTTATATGGGGAAACTGTTGCAAGCCCTGATTATATAGAGACACTGAATAATCTTATTTATATATGGTTAATTAGTGCGGCATTCTGCCTGTTTGAATATTGGATTAAAAATCTTAAAAAGATTCAGGAACTTGCCTTGAATAAGAAAAAGCATTTGTTGAAGACAGAGGAGAACAAAATGCTTAGCCATCTGCTTTCTGAAAACTTAAATATGCTTCCTTCCATATCTTCGGAGGTACTTCCTGATAAGATTATTAAAGTATCCGAGCTTTTCAAGTATATATTATATAACAGAGATCACCAGGTGCCTTTTAAGACGGAGTTGTATTTTATTAAAATATTTGAAGAGCTTAGAAATGCTCATATAGACAGAGTGAAAATTTATTATGGATATCTGGATGAACAGTTTCCTGTAATGTCGACCCGTGTTATAGTAATACTAAACAGGCTTGTTGATATTTTATATAAAAATAAGCCTGTTAGTGTAACAGTAGAGCTGGGGATTTCCAATGAAATACTTATTTATGTCTCCTTGCCGGATAAAAGAGATATAGAACGTATTTCGAAAGAGTTTCCCAGATACTCTTTTGATGTTGATTTAAATAAAGGCCGAATGATAATTCCAATAGATCAACAGTATTATGAACAGGCAGTAGTCACTTAGATAAATAATTTATGGTATCTTTCTAAACTATATGTTTTTACATTCCGTATAAGAAGGATCTAAAAAACTTCTTATGATGAAAAAAGTTATGGTTGCCATATTAATAACCTCCTTGCTGGTAGCGTGTGGAGGGCCTAAAAATGGGTTGCACAGTAATAAGAAAAAAAGGCCTCCTTGCGTGAAATAATTTTCGCGTTTTATAAATGTAAGATAATAATTTCAGTTGCTACATAATTGGTAACTGTTACTTTATTTGTATTATTTTTAGCGGTTACATTTGTGGTTAGCCGTTGTTTGTCGGAATTTACCCCCGAAATTGTCGTTTTTACACTCCCGATAGCTCTGATTTTAGTTTTAGTTTTGTAACATCAAACAGAAAATGAATTGTTTGGTAATTAATTAAAAGGATAATTTATTAATCAAACTATTAGATAACTCAATATGGAAACATCAAACAAAACCAACATTACAATAGAAGCAACAGTTAAAGCTCCTGTAGAAAAAGTATGGAAATACTGGAACGAGCCCGAGCATATTACTCAATGGGCCTTTGCTTCGGATGACTGGCATGCGCCAAAATCTATAAATGACCTTAGAGTAGGGGGGAAGCAGATTACTACTATGGCTGCTAAAGATGGAAGTGTGAGTTTTGATTTTGAATGTACTTATGATAAAGTAGAGGAAAATAAACTGATAGAGTATACTATTGCTGATGGAAGAAAAGTAAAAATAGTTTTTACATCCAATGGTGATGAAACCAAAATAGTTGAAACTTTTGAAGCAGAAGGTTCCAATCCGGTTGAAATGCAAAGAGAAGGCTGGCAGGCTATTTTGAATAATTTCAAAAAACACACTGAAACCAACTAGATTTTTTGAACTCTTAATGTTGAGCTTTCATTTCAATAATTATATACTGCTTGTGATAGTACCATAGCAAGCAGTGTGTTAATTTTACAGAGTTATGGTCGCATCCAAGGGAACATTAAGGGCCTGTAAAAATGGTCATAAATACTATAAAAGCAGTGACTGTCCGGTTTGTCCTGTTTGTGAGAAGGATCTTGGAAAAGATAAAGGCTTTTTGTCGTTAATTGCTGCACCGGCAAGAAGAGCACTTCAATCAATTGGTATATCTACTTTAGAAGAACTTTCAAAATATACAGAAGATGAGGTATTACAACTGCATGGTATGGGGCCCACTGCCCTTGCCAAAATTAAAGAGGCTTTGAAGAAAGAGGGTTTGGCTTTTAAAAAATAATGTCTGGTTTGATTATAATATATAAATAACTTGATTTATATATTTGTTTTTCAACAGGTGTGTTTTTTAATTGCTAAGTTTATAGAGCCTTAATAAGATTAGCACATGAATAAACAGACGAGCGGAAAGCTGGCTAAATGGGAAAAATTTATCCCTTATTTTAAACAATTAGAGGTTCCTGCGAAAAAGATACTTTTGCAAGAAGGCAAAGTATCGAAAACGATGTTTTTTATAGAAAAAGGGTGTTTGCGGACATGGGTAAATAATGACGGTAAAGAAATAACGACTCAATTTTTCTTTGAAGGTGACAGCGTTTCTTCTATTGAAAGTTTCAGAACCAATCAGCCAAGCTTATAT
>DATCKK010000278.1:0-1605 GCA_036562325.1 Cytophagaceae bacterium
GCTTTACAAGAGAATATTCATTTTATCTGGTTATCAAAGGGCTGTGTTCCAGACTTTAGAACAATCAATTATTTTAGGAGTACCCGTTTGCAGGGAGAAATTAAGACCATCTTTGCAGAAGTAGTTAGATTACTGCATGGTATGGGGTTTGTGAGTCTTCAGGTACAGTATGTTGATGGAACAAAAATAGAAGCTACCTCAAACAGGTACACCTTTGTATGGCGAGGCACAGTTGAGAAAAACAAAGCAAAACTGGAAGAAAGGATAAGGAGTATTCTTAAAGATATTGATAGTCAAATTAAAGAGGACTCAAAAACTCTCAACAAAGAAGATCTACCCCAATCAATAGACTCAGATTTATTAAAAAGCAAAATAGCTGAGCTTAACACCAGGCTTAAGGATACAAATAAGTCCACATCTAAGCAACTAAAGCAATTACAGGAGGAACATCTGCCACGGTTGGAGAAATACGAGAAGCAACTTGACACTCTGGGTGATCGCAACAGTTTTAGCAAGACTGACGAGGATGCTACTTTCATGCGAATGAAAGAAGATCATATGAAGAATGGGCAGCTGAAACCAGCTTATAATCCTCAGATTAGTACAGAGAACCAGATCATTACCCATTACAGTATCCATCAAACCCCAGGTGATACAAGAACATTAAAGTGTCATCTGGAGGGATTTAAAAACCAATATGGAAGTCATAGCTCTACGGTCGTTGCAGACGCCGGCTACGGAAGCGAGGAGAATTATGAATACCTGGAAGCAAATAATATAGAGTACTTTGTCAAGTACAACTACTTCCACAAAGAACAGAAAAGAGCATTTAAAAAGAATGCATTTCTAAGCCAAAACCTATATTACAACGAACATGAAGATTATTATGTATGCCCGATGGGACAGCATATGACCAATAAAGGTGAAAGAAAAGTGACTTCTGAGAATGGGTATGTATCAAAGGTGACACGTTATCAAGCGCAAAACTGTACTGGATGCCCGTTGCGCGGACTTTGTTTTCAAGCTACCGGTAATCGAATAATAGAGATCAATCACAGGTTAAGGATCCTAAAAAAGAAGGCCAGGGAACAGCTATTAAGTGAACAGGGCCTATATCACAGAAGTAGACGCCCAATAGAACCGGAAGCAGTGTTTGGACAAATAAAACACAACAACAAGTTCACCAGATTTACACTGAAAGGCCTTAAGAAAGTTGAAATCGAGTTTGGCCTGATAGCTATTGCTCATAACTTAAGAAAAATCATAGGCAAAGGTGCGTGTGTTTCAAAAACAGTACTTCAAAATGCAATTTTCTTCTTGTTTGAACCCCTATATGCAAAAATCCAAAAAGGAATATGGAATTTTCGTAAGCATGTTCATCTAAAAATCGAAATCTATTCTTATCAACTTGCTTAAATTGAAAAAGAGGTTGCCCTTAATTGGACAACCTCCGTTATCTTTAAAACAATGATCCTTAGACAAAGAACTTTATTATAAATAATACTGCCAGTATATACATAACAACTGAAATTTCCTTTGTTCTTCCAGTCAGAAGCTTCAGTATTACATATGAAAGCATACCGAATACTATACCTTCAGCAATAC
>DATCKK010000288.1:0-3701 GCA_036562325.1 Cytophagaceae bacterium
CTATAAGACAGTGCCGGAAATGAAAGCTATCCGGGAAGGAAACGATCTGAGGGCGGAGGTGCTGAAGAATGCTGAGTTGCTGGAAGGTTCGGTTCGTAATACAGGTGTCCATGCGGCGGGAATTATCATTGCTCCTGATGACCTGACAGAGTACATTCCATTGGCCACTGCCAAAGACTCTGATCTTTTGGTTACGCAGTTTGAAGGTAGTGTTATTGAAGAGGCTGGAATGTTGAAGATGGACTTTCTGGGCCTAAAGACCTTAACCATTATTAAGGATGCCATTAAGATGATAAAAGCACGTCATGGCATAGAGATAGACCCGGATAAGATTCCTTTAGATGATGTAAAGACCTATGAATTATATCAACGGGGCGAAACCAACGGTACTTTCCAGTTCGAGTCCGTGGGTATGCAGAAATACCTGAAAGAGCTTAAGCCCGATAAGTTCGATGACCTGATTGCGATGAACGCCCTGTATCGTCCGGGGCCGCTCGAATACATTCCTAACTTCATTCGAAGAAAGCATGGCCTGGAGCCTATAGAATATGACATTCCGGACATGGAGGAATACCTGAAGGATACTTATGGTATTACTGTCTATCAGGAGCAGGTGATGCTTCTTTCTCAGAAGCTTGCCAACTTTACCAAAGGAGATGCGGACGTACTTAGAAAGGCGATGGGTAAGAAGCAGAAGGATGTTCTTGATAAGATGAAGTCCAAGTTTCTTGATGGTTGCCACGCCAACGGACATGACCTGAAGAAAGCAGAAAAAGTATGGACCGACTGGGAAGCGTTTGCTGCGTATGCATTCAATAAGTCTCACGCTACCTGCTATTCGGTGGTAGCTTTCCAGACAGCTTATTTAAAGGCACATTATCCAGCGGAGTACATGGCTTCGGTATTAACTCATAACATGAGTAATATTGAAAAAGTCTCTTTCTTTATGGATGAGTGTAAGCGTATAGGAGTACCGGTACTGGGTCCAGATATTAATGAGTCAGGAATTTATTTTGAAGTAAATAAAGAAGGCCAGATCCGCTTTGGATTAGGTGCGGTAAAAGGAACAGGGGAAGCTGCGGTAGAGTCTATCATTTCTGAGCGAAATGAAAACGGCCCGTTTACCAGTTTCTTTAACTTTTCGGAAAGGGTAAACTTAAGAACCGTAAACAAGAAAACCTTCGAATGTATGGCCTATGCAGGAGCATTTGATTGTTTTCCTGAGATTCATAGAGCTCAATATTTCCATGTACCTAACGGGGATACAACCAACCTGATTGAAAAGGCTATTAAATATGGTAATGCCTGCAAAAATGAGAAGAATAACTCGCAGGCTTCGCTGTTTGGAGGAGCAGGGCAATCGGAAATGATCCCCGAGCCTAAAGTGGTTGATTGTGAACCCTGGAGCGATATTGTAAAGTTGAAGTTTGAAAAAGATGTAGTAGGGTTCTATATCTCCGGCCATCCGCTTGACCAGTTTAAATTAGAGATGGAGAATTTTTGCACCTGTAGTGTGGGCAAAGTGATGGAGTATAAAAACCGTGAGATAAATATTGCAGGTATTGTAAGTAAAGTAAATGTAAGGCAAAGCAAAAACGGTAAGTCATTCGTCTTGTTCTCTATTGAAGATTATGATGACACAGCGGATATGGCTTTGTTTGGGGAAGACTATTTAAAACATGCCCACTTTATAAAACCGGGTGAATTTTTATTTATCCGGGGAAAAGTACAAAACAGATTTGGGAACCCGGATATGTGGGAGTTTAAACCTATTCATTTCCAGTTGCTGGCGGATGTAAGAGAGAAAATGTGTAAAAATATTCTTTTATCTCTGGATGTGAAGAAGTTAAGCTCTGATTTGATAAGCGACCTGGAAAAACATTTTGCCGACCATCCCGGAAATTGTGGGGTGAAAGTATTTCTATCCGATCCTTCGGAAAATATCCATATTGAGACGTTTTCCCGAAAATACAAGGTGAGTCCAAACAATACTTTATTGGATGAGTTAAAAAAACTGGATGGGGTGAATTATAAAATACTGGCTTAAGGGAACTTTTTTTAAGAAAAATATCTTAAGTTTACATGACTGTTTCAAATTTTTAAATTTAATACAATGGGAAAAGCTATTGAAATCACTGATGCAAACTTTGATGAGATAACTAACACGGATAAGCCCGTTTTAGTAGACTTTTGGGCAGAGTGGTGTGGGCCATGTAAAATGATCGGGCCTGTTGTGGAAGAGCTGGCTTCTGATTATGAAGGACGTGCTATCGTCGGAAAAGTCGATGTAGACGCTAATCCGAATACTTCTCAAAAGTTCGGAATTAGAAGCATACCTACTTTACTTGTTATAAAACATGGTAAAATAGTTGAAAAACAAGTAGGTGCTGTTCCAAAATCTGTTTTGTCACAAAAACTGGACGCTCATTTGTAAGAACTATACTCATTGAAGCAAAAAGCCACCTCATCCGGGTGGTTTTTTTTTATCGGCATTATCATATTATTATCTCATTCTCCCGGGTTCGGAGGTTTTTTCTGATTAAATTATTTCTCAATTCCCCCGCAAATCATATCCGGATGCAGACAAAATAAGTTTTCTAACTAACTTTGCACTTCAAAAAATAAGAATCATTATGGGGCAATATTCAACTTTAGGAGAACCAGTTCGTTTCGAAGCAATTTCGGGTAACTTGCTATTTATCGATCCGTTATTTTTCGAACACTTGACTCATGAAATAGAAGATGAAGATTTGCACTGGGGACAAGGGTATGACGAGTTTCTATCCAGGATAGAAAAGAAGATTTTTGAAGGAAGTAAAGGATATTATCTGGGGTATTTTTCTATTCCGGATTTTCAACAGGGTATTTATGAATTGAATTTAAATGAGATCATGGAATTAACCTCCGAATCTCACACCCAAGCAATTGACAAATCCATACCTGCCTTTACACTTGAATCCGGAAGTTTTTTGATAATAGATATGGCAAATTTTGAAGCGTTATTGTCCAGTTTTAACCTTGATAGTTTAATTCAGGCAGTGGAAAATGAAACCCTGGATGATTATATGGAGCGAATGAGTGAAAAGCTGGAAAACAGAGGAATTGCCTATGTATATTATCACCCTGATGATGATACCGAGGAAGGAAGTTTTATGATTGCAGAAGGGGGAATTACCAGGGTTAGAGCAGCATCAAAAGAAAAGAGCAGATAAAAAAAATCTGCTCTTTTGCTTAATATATGATTATAACCTGTTAGCTTTTAGTTCTTATCTTCAATTTCATTTTTATACTCTACTATAGCCTCATAAATTCCTTCTGCCATCAACTGACGATTGTCTGTATTGGTTAAAAATGCAGCATCGGAAGAGTCGGTAAGGAAACCGGTTTCAACCAAAACACTTGGCATGGAAGTTTTCCATAATACCAGAAAACCGGCCTGTTTTACACCACGGCTATGTCTTTTAACTTTTGTTTTAAACTGCTTCTCAATTTTATCTGCCAGCTTCATGCTGTTATGCATGAAGGCATTCTGGTAAAGTGAAAACAGAATGTAGGATTCAGGTGCATTAGGATCAAATCCATCGTATTTTGTTTCATGTTCTTTTTCCAGAAAAATAGAGGCGTTTTCTCTTTGAGCAATTTCAAGGTTTTCCTGTGTTTTATGTAATCCCATGGTATAAGTCTCAGTTCCGTGCATACCG
>DATCKK010000291.1:0-4649 GCA_036562325.1 Cytophagaceae bacterium
ATTAATACTACACTAAAAATCAATAATTTACCCTCACAATAATAAATTCACTTGCTCGTAATACTGAAAACTGTATTTTAGTAGTATGAACAAACTCCGGATCATACTCTTTTTCCTTTGTATTCCTATCCTTTCACCTGCCCAGGGAGAGATGGAAAACCTTGGTACCAGCGTAAACTCTTCTTATGCCGAGGTATGTCCCCGAATATCAGCAGATGGTTCCATTCTCTATTTTATCCGAAACGACCATCCTGAAAATACTTTCGGCAAGGAAAGAAGCCAGGATATCTGGTATTCCAAGTATGACCGGGTAGCCCAAAAATGGCTGAATGCAAAAAGAATGACTTACCCGTTTAATCAACGTCAGTTCAACTGTGTATTTGGCATAAGTCCGGATGGCAATACATTATTAATCAAGAGTGCTTATAAAAAAGGCAAATACAAAGGCCGTGGTTTTTCAATATCCCACAAAACACGCAATGGATGGAGCTTACCGGAAATGATAGAGATGGAAGACCTGGACAAAATGAATGCAGGAGTTTTTGAAGGAGCATTTTTAAGCAATGATGGCAAGACTATATTAATGAACTTCAGTGAAAAGGAAGGCGATAAAAATTGTGATTTATATGTCTCTTTTCTTAAGCAGGATGGAACATGGTCAAGGCCGTTAAATCTGGGTACTACTATTAATACCCCCTATACGGAAATTACCCCTTTTCTTGCATCCGATGGAGTTACATTATACTTCGCCAGCGACCGCCCTGGTGGCTATGGAGAGACCGACATCTATAAAACCCGGCGTCTGGATGATACCTGGACCAACTGGTCAACTCCTGAAAACATTGGGCCTGAAATCAATACAGAAGCCAAAGAAGCCGATTACAGTATCACCGCTGATGGCAAATATGCTTATATGGTCTCTGCTAAAAACTCAACAGGGCTAACTGACATAGTACGTATTCCATTAACCAAAAAAGAATTACAACCTGACCCGGTAGTTATAGTATATGGCAAAGTATTGAACTCTAAAACCAAAGAACCCATAAATGCGAGAATTGAATACAACACATTAGCTGATAATAAAGAAGCCGGCATCTCTCAATCCGATCCGGTTACAGGCGAATATAAACTTGTATTGCCTTACGGAAAAAATTACGGATTCCTCGCACATAGCAATGACTATCTCTCTGTAGCCGAAAACATTGACCTGAGAGAGATTGATGAATTTAAAGAAATACAAAAAGACTTATACCTAACCCCCATCGAAGAAGGCCAGATAATCCGGTTAAACAATTTATTTTTCGAAACCAATAAAGCTACCATCACACAAGAATCTACGGGCGAACTGGAGCGTATATTATTGGTCATGCAACAAAACCCTAAAATGGAAATTGAGCTTTCCGGGCATACCGATAATACAGGGGATAAAGACTTTAATACTAAACTGTCCGAAGCAAGAGCTTCAGCAGTAAGAGATTACCTGATAAGCAAAGGAATCAAGCCTGGACGTATTACCGCCAAAGGTTATGCAGATACGCTTCCTGTGGCGGATAATAATACCGAAGAAGGCAAGGCGCTTAACCGAAGAGTAGAATTTAAAGTATTGAAAAAATAAACTACTGATTTCACTCAAACACATTACTTAAAATAAAAGGCTGTTATTCTTTTAAAGAATAGTAATAGTTGAAAAATATCCGGATCGGTGCTAAATTGTATATTGGTTTAATAAAAGATCGATGTATAATTTTGCTGATGTAAATCTTAAAACGCTTGTAGTTCATAGCGTTGGGAACAAGGTACAGGAAGAGGGCATGAAACTGTCCAAAGCCCCGATACAGGTAGAAGAGGAGATTAACACTTTACTGCTAAAATATTTTTTATCACCTTTCAAATCAGAAGTATACTATACTTTTTTCCATGACGCAGACCTGAATCTGAACGAGCTATTTAACTATTCATGCAAAATATTTTCTGATCCGGAATGCTTCTTTTTACAAAGCATTAACATCACAAAGCATTTGTACGACAGCTCTGACCATCATAACATTAAAGGAGGAGAGTTTTATCTCACATATATGGAAAACTGCATTTTGGATGGAGAGTATGTAGATGCAATTGGCTTGTTCAAGTCTGAAAACAAAGACACCTATCTAAAAGTCTATCAAAAGACTGACAATTTTGATATTGAAGCAGACCACGGTATTAATATTAACAAACTGGATAAAGGTTGTATAATATTTAATACCGAAACAGAAAAAGGCTATAAGGTGTTAATTGTTGACAGCACCAATAAATCCAATGAAGCTCAATATTGGAAAAATGATTTCCTTAAAGTAAAACCCAGAGAAGATAGCTATTTCCATACACAAAACTATCTTCACCTTTGCAAAGACTTTTGTGATGAAGTATTGACCAAACGCAATGAAGTAGAAAAGGCAGATAAGATCATGATCATGAATCGTTCTCTCAACTACTTTCAGGAAAAAGAAACATTTAACATTAAAGAATTTGAAAATGAAGTAATGGAAGGCCCTGAGTTAATACAAGCCTTTCAAACCTTTAAGAATGATTATATTGCCCGAAATAACCTGAACACATACGAAGAATTCGACATTTCTGAAAGTGCCGTTAAAAGCTCTAAAAAGATATTTAAGAGCATATTAAAACTGGATAAGAACTTCCATATATACATTCATGGTAACCGCGATATGATCGTTAAAGGCTTTGATGAAGAAAGAGGGTTAAATTACTATCAATTGTTTTTTAAAGAAGAAAGGTAATCAATAAAACCTTCCAAAAGGTTTAAAAATTAATACTATCAGCCAGGCAAAGCCTTTTTTGAAAATTTAATATCGGAATTTTATTTGGGTTTTGTCTTTTGAAATTTAAAATAAAAAGAGCTTCAGTAGTTGAATACCGAAGCTCTTTTTTATCATTCTTTGCAGAATATTATCTCATATCTTTGATCACTGATATTGCCTCGCTGATATAGATATCTTTCTTAATATTCTTGTGCCACTCTTTAGTTATGGCTGCCAATGCTGTATCTTTAGGCAATGGCTCTGATTTAAGATTGAACACTTCCAGCCCCTGCACCTCTTTAAGCATATTTTCATACTTCTTGGTTTCTGCCTGAAGCTTCTTTTGCTCCTCACGATGTTTGGAGAAGTTTAATGTATAATTAGTATTATCATTTTGCTGCTTCAACCTTAAAGCATTTTCATTGATCAGTTTAAAGGTTGGATTCGCCTCTACTCTGGCTTTGCTGTTTTTCTTTAACGCTTCCAGATTCACCGCTTTCTGGAATGGTGTATATCTGGCAGGCTTTATTTCATCCCAAGGAATTGGGTATTCCAGTTCTTCTTCTCCCATTTTCAGATAAGCGTATTCATCTGGTAATATGATGTCTGGTATCACACCTTTCAGCTGAGTGGCACCTCCATTCACACGATAGAACTTTTGAACCGTCAGTTTCAAAGCCCCAATCGGCTTGGCTGCACTGTATTCCTGAGGCACAAATCTGTCAAGATCGAATATTCTTTGAACAGTACCTTTTCCAAAGGTAGACGGGCTACCAATAATAACAGCCCTCTTATAATCCTGCATAGCAGCTGCAAGGATTTCTGATGCGGAAGCACTGAATTTATTTACCAATATTACCAGAGGTCCATCATACTGTACAGATGGATCTGTATCTTCAAGTATTTCCGGCGAACCTTGTGATGCTTTAATTTGAACGATAGGCCCTTTTTCAATGAACAAACCGGACATATTAACCACATCTATCAAAGATCCCCCACCGTTATTTCTCAAATCAAGTATTAATCCCTGAATTTTCTCTTGCTTTAACTTGGCTATTTCTTTCTTAACATCATCTGAACAGCTTCTGCCTCCATTTCCAGAGAAGTCTGCATAAAACTGAGGTAATTTGATATAACCTACCTTCATTCCATTTTGCAATACAGCAGACTTCGCATAGGTCTCTTCCAGAATTACAATGTCTCTTATGATCGGTATCACTACGATACTTCCATCCAGTTTTTTCACGGTTAACCTTACTTCCGTACCTTTTTTACCTCTAATCAGCTTAATCGCTTCATCCAGCCTCATATCCACCACATCCACCGGTTCATTGTCTCCCTGTGCCACTTTTAGAATAATGTCACCGGCTTTTAACTGCCCTTGTCTCCAGGATGCACTACCCGGTACTATACTCATTACTTTTATATTGCCATCTTTTTCCTGTAGCGTTGCTCCTATACCTTCTAATTGTCCGGAAATAGCTATATCAAAATTTTCCTTATCATTAGGAGGCATATAATTGGTATGAGGGTCATATGTACCCACAATAGAGTTTATGTAAAGAGAAAGACGATCATTATTATTCATTCTGGACAATCGGTGGAACCAGTCTTTCTGAGTTTTCATCACTTTCTCTCTTGCCTCTGCTTCGAGTTCTTCAAAAGACTTTTCCTTAAAAATAGTGTCCTTGTTTTCTTTAGCTTTTTCCTGTGCATCGAGCGCTTCATTTAACTTTACCAGTGTCTGGTATTTTAAATATTTTCTCCAGCTTTCTTTTAATTCCGCTTCATCCCTGGCAAACGCAAGTTTCTCTCCATCCAGCTCGATGGATTCATCCGTATTAAAGT
>DATCKK010000294.1:0-4412 GCA_036562325.1 Cytophagaceae bacterium
CTTTGTGCCTTCTGAAGTCAGTATTAGTTCATCATTTACTTTTAACCATGCATTAATGAAAGACATAAAAAATGTGTCTGTTGGCCCATCCCTTTCAGTGAATAAATTATTCTTCAAAAAAGCTTTTAGGTCTTCATTGTCATTCTCAGCATTGAATACATATACTCAGGGGGTATTTTCTGGTCAGAACTTTACTGTTCGATTTGCCAATGGATACAAATATGGAAAACATCATAACTTTACCATGGATATTGCATATTTAACCAGAAATGGAAACCGGACTTCTGCCTTTTCCGAAGTCAGGGGAAGTATCGCTTATTCCTTTAGTTTTTAATCGGATTGATCATGCTTGATTTTATTTAAATAAATGAAACAGTTTAAATATTTATATTTTATTCTTTTAATCATTTTTACAGGATTTACAGTAAAAGCCCAGGTTTACCCTGTTACAGTAAACACCTTTGTTCAGGCTCCTTACTCCGTTTACCTTAATGATTATTTAATTCCTTCCAGGTTGAGCGCGACTCTTGTTTTTACCGATTACAACGAATCTTTATGGGATGTTAAATTGAGATTAACCATAGAGAGCAATAGAGTAAAAATTCAAACATTGACAGATTATTTTCCATCAGCTCCCATTACTCTGATTCCTGGTACGCCGGTACAAATAACAGGAACTGATTTTGCTCAAGCCCTGGATTATAATAATGTTTCTGTCCTGGGATTTTCTAAAGCATCGTTGATTGAAAACGGAAAACTACCAGAGGGTTTTTATACATTTTGTGTCGAAGCTTTGGATTATAGGACCGGTAAAGTATTATCTAAAAAATCTTGTGCGTCTGTTTGGATTAAGTTAAATGACGAGCCAATTACCATAAGCCCTGTGTGTGGAAGTGTTATTAAACCGAGCGTTCCCCAAAGTATATTTTTTCAGTGGCAACGTGCGAATAATTTATCAGCAAATTCCAGCAGTAGTACTGAATACCAGCTAACAATATATGAACTAACTGATCTTACAGTAAATCCTTTGAATGCTATTGCCAGTAACAAAGTTCTTAAAATTTTTGAATCAGGATTTAGTGATCGTACATCTTATTTCTATGGCCCTTCAGATCCAATATTGGATTTAGGAAAGAGATATGTTTACACAGTTCAGGCCAAAGAAGTAGATGGTAAAGATATTTATAAAAATAATGGAGTAAGTCAGGCTTGCTGGTTTAACTTTGGATATCCTCAAAATGGATTTATTGCTTTAAAATATCCTGAAGATAAATCCATTATATCACGTAAAAAACAGTTCACATTTAAGTGGTCTAGTCCGAATAATCTGGTACAATCTCAACAATTTTCTTATCATTTTAAAATTGTTCAAATACAGAATGGACAGACACCGGAAGAAGCTTTGGCATTAAATCCTGCATGGTATGAAGAAAGAACTTTGCCTACAACTAAAACAGTTCCCTATGAAATATTAGTGGCAAAGAAACCTGAAGCTTTAATGAAGTATGCCTGGCAGGTTACTTCTTCTTCCGATGGACAATCAATCGCTCAAAGTCCTATATATACTTTTGAAGGCCCTTCTTTGTTGGAAGAGTTTAACGCAGGCAATCATGTCGTTTATGTAAATTCAACAAGTAATAATAACTTCAATTCCTTATCGGGTACAGGTTCCGTAAAAATAGCTGAATCGGGAGAATTACTGGATGTTACTTTTAGTAAACTGGTGGTAAAGAATGTGGCTGGAAGATGGGTGTTGCAGCAGGGGGAAATATATGCAAACCTTCCTGATACTATGAAAATTGAGTTGACGCCTGATCTTTCTGAAAATACTAAAGCCTATTTTTATCCAGAACTATTAAGGTTGAATGATCAGGAATTGGCTTTGCAAGGGGTTGTTAAATGGCCATTTCCACATCCGGTGGTGTCTGGAGATAAGCCATTTGTAACTTCAGTATTGACCTGGCTTAATTTTGATACATATAAAGTATCTGGAAAAGCCAATCTTAGTACAAGTAACCGTTTTGAATTATTAGATCCGTATAACTTTGCTGTTGATTTTTCTACTGCATCTGATTTTTTAATAAAAGATAATTTGTTTTATCTGAGGTTTGATGGCAAAATAGAATTGCCAGAATCGATCAAGTCTCCTTTTGTTTCGCAGGGAAAAGTCGAGATTCCATTTAAAACGAATCAAATGTTTTATATACCGGCAGAAGCTCCCGGCCAGGAAGGTCGTTTAGTTCCTGTTAGAAATACTAAATTGTATTTAGATCCAGTTGATGTCATTATTGATTTATCAGAGTTACAATCTCCGGGTCAATTTAAAGATATAAAAGACTGGAAAGGAGTTTATTTTAATAAGTTTAATCTGGTATGGGAACAAGATGTTGATAAGTTTCGTCAAGTACTGTTCGATAACCAAATTATCAAATCATATGAAGTTGGAAGTTCTGATTCATTAAAAGCTTTTGTAGTGAGCAGCGGATTGAATCTCCTGGTGACACAAAATTCTTTTGCCGCAAATGTTAAATACAATAGTTTCCCATCTGTATTAACCAATTATCATTTTGAAATAGAAAACAGTAGCGTAAATAATAGTTTTATAAAAGGTACATTGTTGATTCCTTTTATAAGTACTACCCAACCTTTCTCATTCACATCTCCTGTTAATAGTTATGGAATACAGCCTGGTTATTTGACAGATCTTGATAATACTTCATTTGTTTTTAATAAGGGTAATGGTGAACAGGAAATAAAAATTGATATATCAAGAGCGGTATTTTCTGACAGAGAAAGGATAGACATGACACTTGATATGGAATGGCCTTTCCTTGGAATTACGATGAAAAGTATCCCTGGTTTTAAAGCATGGGGAAATTATAATATTGGATTTAACAAACCTAATGGAATAGCGGCATTAAGCGAACAGGTAGCCGGACGACTATCTGATTTCCCTGTTACTATTGATTTCATTGGCGCAGGGAGGAGTGCCGGGGCTTATGCTTTTGGTACTTCTGCTAAAATTGTGATGGGTGCAGATGTAAGTGGTAGTAATGGCGCGCCTGTTATTAACATGTATAGTATTGCTCCTAATTCTTTACTTCCCAAAGATTCTATTAAGAGTTCTGGCCAGTCATCGGGTTTGTCCGGTTCTGGTGAAGCTTCAACTGCTTTTAGTATTGAAGAAGCAGCTATGGATGTGGAAAGTGAAATTTTGAATGATCTTCGAAATGCTAATTTTTCTTTTAAAGGAATAAGTAAAACTATTGTAAATGCTGAAGAAGAAGTGCAGGAAGGTTATTCGATTGGAGAGATTGCATCGGTTCCAAAGGTTGAAAATGTTATTTCTTTGGAGCAAGATCAAACTATCTCAAATATACCCAAAGGCTTCCGTTCCAAACTGAATCAGAAACAACAGAAGATTTTGGATGAAATAATTGAAACTGTAGTAATGGAAATAACCAGCCCGATAACAGACTCTATTAATGTTGTAAGCGGAAGGTTAAATAAGAAAATTGCTGATAAGATTAATAGTATTACGGATACCGTTAATGTACGTATAGAAACGTCCATTCGCCGCTTAATGGATACACTTGCGATAGCTGCCATTAAAAAAATCAAGAATGATAAATACGACATTAGTGATGCAATTCACAATATCTCAGATCTTATAGCTAAAGAAGTGTCTGGTGAAATTACTAGTTCCATTAAAGCATCTGTTAGTAAAAATATCACTATGCCCATCACTTCTTTTATAAGAGATACTATTGCCGGAAGGATCAATACTTATATCCATGCTCAGGTTACAGTAGTGATATATGATCTTATGGATGGTCAGAAAAAAGCGGACGATGTACTTGCGGAGGTAGGAACAGGTGCCGGGCAATTATTGGATGAAACCGCTAAAAAGATCATCGATCAGGTTGATTTTTCAAAATTAAAATCTACCATTTCAAATACTGCCAACGATATTGTTGCCGGGATCAATACACGTGATATCATGGATAAACTTATTGATGGTATAGCTGTTGAAGCTGGGAATATTGCAAAACAGGTGGTATTGGATAAATTGGGGGAAAAAGGCAAAGAAGCATTTAGTCAGTTGGTTGGGCAGAATACAGTAGATGCATTGGCAGATGCAGGTATTTCTATGGACTTTACTAATTTGGGAGATAAGATCAGAAATGGAGATATTAAGGGAATAGTAAAAGTTGATCCATCTAACATTGCAGTAAATACCAAATTTGTAAGTTTTAAAGGGGCTATTTATTATACTGCTGACGATCCTGTGTATGGTGATGTATGGAAGGGGGATATTGATTTTAAAGTTAAGGTGCCTAAAGAGTTTAATCTTAATGGTATTTATCTGAATGGAAGGAAAAATGACTACAGTTTCTGGTTCTGTCAAATAT
>DATCKK010000306.1:0-2715 GCA_036562325.1 Cytophagaceae bacterium
GGGGGATAGTATATGAAGAGTTTTTTAATATAGATAATATATTAGGTATTCTGGTAATAGTATTAGAGGATAACTATAAAAAAAGGGAAGTGAAAACTTCCCTTTTTGAATATGCTAAACAATCAAAATTACAAGAATTAACTTCCGCAAGCTTCACAACCTTCAGGGTTGTCTAAAGAGCAGCTCATGTCGCTCATGTTTTGAGCTTTCATGGCTAAAGCATCTTGTGTTGCTTTTACGGAATCTTTGTTTACTACAGGCTCCAATGCAACGTCTGCTTGCTTTTCTACGGTAAACTTGATAGCATCTGCTGCTGCTTTGGTTCTTAAGTAGTACATACCTGTTTTAAGACCTTTCTTCCACGCATAGAAGTGCATAGAAGTAAGTTTGCCAAAGTTTGGATCCTGGATATGAACGTTGAAGCTTTGACTTTGACAGATATAAGCTCCTCGGTCAGCAGCCATATCAATAAGCGTTTTTTGCTTGATCTCCCAAACGGTTTTGTAAAGATCTTTGATATGCTGAGGAATTTCAGGAATATTTTGAACTGATCCGTTAGCTTCGATCAGTTTGTTTTTCATCTTGTCATTCCACAATCCAAGTTTGATAAGGTCTTTCAATAAATGTTTGTTAACGACTACAAACTCTCCTGAAAGCACTCTTCTTGTATAGATGTTGGAAGTGTAAGGCTCAAAGCACTCATTGTTTCCAAGGATTTGAGAAGTAGAAGCTGTTGGCATCGGAGCAACCAGTAAAGAGTTTCTAACGCCATGTTTCTTAACTTCTTTTTTCAATGAATCCCAATCCCATCTTCCGGATTCAGGAGTTACTCCCCACATATCAAACTGGAAGATACCTTTGGATACAGGAGAACCTTTGAATGTCTCATAAGGACCATCTTTTATGGCCAGGTCTTTGGAAGCTGTCATAGCCGCAAAGTAGATGGTCTCAAAGATATCCTTGTTTAGTCCTTTTGCTTCTTCAGAATCAAAAGGCATTCTTAACAAGATGAATGTATCTGCCAATCCCTGAACTCCTAGTCCGATTGGGCGGTGTCTCAAATTGGATCTTTTTGCCTCTTCAACCGGATAGTAGTTGATATCGATAATTCTGTTCAGGTTTTTAGTCGCTGCATATGTTACCTCATATAATTTATCATGGTCAAACTTACCATTGATAACAAATTTTGGTAATGCAATAGACGCAAGGTTACATACAGCTACTTCGTCTGGAGAAGTATATTCCATGATCTCGGTACACAAGTTGGAAGACTTGATAGTACCAAGGTTTTTCTGATTAGATTTTCTATTAGCATGGTCCTTATATAACATATAAGGAGTTCCTGTTTCTGTTTGGGCTTCCAGAATAGCAAACCATAATTCTTGTGCTTTTACGGTCTTTCTTGCTTTTCCTTCTTTCTCATATTTTTCATACAGGTTTTCGAAGTCTTTACCATAGGTATCGGCAAGTCCGGGAGCTTCGTGCGGGCAGAACAATGACCAATCTTCGTTTGCCTCTACTCGTTTCATAAATAGATCCGGAACCCATAGAGCGTAGAACAGGTCTCTTGCTCTTAATTCTTCTTTACCATGGTTTTTTCTCAGGTCAAGGAATTCGAAAATATCTGCGTGCCAAGGCTCAAGATAGATTGCAAATGCTCCTTTTCTCTTTCCTCCACCTTGATCAACGTATCTGGCAGTATCATTGAATACTCTCAACATTGGGATGATACCGTTAGAAGTACCGTTTGTTCCTTTGATGTAAGAACCGGTAGCTCTGATGTTGTGAATGCTCAATCCAATACCACCTGCCGATTGGGATATTTTAGCACATTGTTTTAAAGTGTCGTATATACCATCGATGCTGTCATTTTTCATGGTCAGCAGGAAGCAGGAAGAAAGTTGTGCTTTCGGAGTACCTGCGTTGAAAAGGGTAGGAGTAGCGTGAGTGTACCACTTTTCGGAAAGATAGTTGTAAGTTTCTATCGCAGCATTCACATCGTTATAGTGAATACCGATAGCGACCCTCATCAACATTTGCTGAGGCCTTTCTACAACTTTACCATCTAACTTAAGAAGGTAAGATCTTTCTAATGTCTTGAAACCGAAATAGTCGTAGCTAAAATCTCTATCATAAATGATAGAAGAGTCTAAAAGCGCAGCATTTTTTCTTACTGCTTCATACACTTCTTTAGAAATCAGCGAAGCATTCTCTCCAGTTTTAGGGTCTACATAAGTATAAAGTCTTTTCATAGTGTTAGAGAAAGACTTGCTGGTTACTTTGTGTAGATTGGAGATAGCAATTCTTGCGGCCAGGATAGCGTAATCCGGATGTTTGGTAGTCATTGATGCAGCAACTTCTGCAGCAAGATTATCCAGCTCAACTGTAGTTACCCCATCGTAAAGTCCATCGATTACTTTTTTAGAAATATCGATCGGACTGATATAGTTCATATCCAGCCCGTAGCAAAGTTTTTCAATACGTGCTGTGATCTTATCGAATTTTACAGACTCACGTCTGCCGTCTCTTTTGATTACTAGCATATTCCGGTGAGGTGGTTAAGGTTAAAAATCTTCATCTAAACTAAACTTATTTTCAGTTTTGTCTGCCATGACTCCGGCTTTCTGATATTCTGCCACTCTTTTTTCAAAGAAGTTGGTTTTACCTTGCAGAGAGATCAGTTCCATAAAGTCAAACGGGTTGGTTGCGTTATAG
>DATCKK010000311.1:0-6244 GCA_036562325.1 Cytophagaceae bacterium
TTGTAAGGAAAGCCCAGTGTGGTGATTCATGAGATTTATTAATTTTTTATTCTCATAAACTACTATTATAACTATTGCCCAATAAAGCTTTCAGGGTATACTATTGGTTTAAGAATTAGGGTATTCCTTTAATTTTTTTTAATGTTTCAAATCCGGTGTTAGGTAAAATGGCATTAAGCCCAATTGATTAATTTCTATTTGGAGAATTTGGTCGAACTATTTTGAAGGTTTGTCTAAAAGTTGTTAAAAATCATTTACTTATGTCTAATTTGCTAAACTCAAACAAAAGTAATTGAAAACAACTAGGGATTTATGATTTCTACGGAACAACTATTGAAAAGGTTACCCTTATTATGTTTTTATTTGATTTTTTCTTTTGGAATAATAGCTCCTGCATTTTCTCAGCAATATACCTACACTAAATCTTCCGGAGATTTTTCGGATGGAAAAATTTGGACGAATGGGGTGCCCAAAACAAAGTCTACTGGTATTATTATGGTTGGGCATGAAGTTACTTTAACTAAGAAAGAGAAAGTAGGTGGTTTAATTGTAGCTCCAACGGCAAAGTTCAATATTAAGGAGACTTTGACAATAGTAGAAAATGATTTTGTGAGTTATGGAGAGGTTAATGCTGAAAATGGAGGCTTGGTATTTTCCAGTGGATTCAATCAATATATTGACGTATTGGAAGAACTGAAGCTTGGAAAGCTTGATGTATATAGTAAAGTAATAATTTCCAATCAGCCGGTAGTAATTACCGGAACATTAACGGTTAATAGTGGCCATTTGTTTACAAACGGGAAACTCGTAATTGCTTCTTCAGAGAACAAGACCGGAAAAGTAGCACCTGTCATTAATGGAACTATAGAAGGAGATGTTACTGTCCAGCAGTATATTTATTCACCTTATAAAATCTGGCGATATCTTTCTTCTCCGGTAGCGAATGCTACAATTGCAGACTGGCAGAATGAAATACCTGTCACGGGAACTTTTGCCAACCCCAATACAGGTTCCGGATTAAACTCTCAGTCTCCATCTATTTATTATTATGACGAAACTTTCGGAGGGGGAATGAATAACGGATATGTAAATTATCCCAATAATATTAATAGTAATCAGGCGGCGATACAACCTGGAAGAGGCTATGCTGTATATGTGAGAAATAATCCTGATCGTCCGAAGATAGTCGATGTTACCGGCAACCTCAATATGGGAATACAGCATATTCCTGTAACTTATACTTCTACTTCTGGAGGAATAGTCAATGATGGGTGGAATCTGGTAGGTAATCCTTATGCTTGTCCGATAAATTGGAGCAATATCCACTGGTCCAGAAGGCAAGGATTAGATAATGCTATATATCTATCGGATAATTCTTCCGGAACATTGATTCACAGGAGTTTTGTGGATGGTGTTGGAACCCCAAAAGGTACTACCGGATTAATTGCAGCCTCACAGGGCTTTTGGGTGAAAGCGAATAGTCCCAATCCAATTTTAATTTTCAATGAGTTTGATAAGGAATTAAAGGACGCATCCTTATTCAGGAATAATAGTGTGGTAACCAATATTCTCAGAGTTATTATTAAGGATAATAATACAGGTGTAGATGAAACGGTAATCAGAATTAAAGATGAGGCTTCACTGAATTTTGATAATGCGTATGATGCTCTGAAATTAGACCAATCCACACTGAAAATATTTACAGTTACAAAAGACAATAAAGAATTATCCATTAACAGCCTTTCATTGCAAGATTCAGAGGAAGAGATAGTTGAGTTGAAGATAGATAATGTAAAGCCGGGAACCTATACTATTTCATTTGATGATATTGCTACTTTGGAATCTACATTCGATATTTTCCTTAAAGATAATTTGACAGGAGAATTCATTAATGTTAAAGAGGGGGCTGAATATTCTTTCAATGTAACTTCTGATCCTGCTTCTTATATAAACAGATTCGGTATTGTTGTTTATAAGAATAGCCTTGTTACGTCAGTTAAAGAGGCGGGAATGAATAAATCGTTTAAAATACAACCTAACCCTTGTGCGGGAAATGAACTAACTATTTTACTTTCAGGCCAGAGGGAAATACCCCATTTAATTAATTTGACGATATCAGATCTTACCGGGAAGGTATTCATACAAAAAAATATTTCTGATTTTGAGTTATCGAATGGGAATGTTTCCCGTTTAATTTCTGTAGAGTCACTTCCTGATGGAATATATACAGTAATAATTAATACCGGAACAGAAACATTTGTAGAAAAATTAATAATAGAGTAGTATTATGAGCTTATTAATTCGAATCGTTTTTTTATTTTTCGTCTATATATTGCCGGTGGCTTCAATTATGGCTCAACCAAACAATCCGGGCGATCCGGATGTGCCAATTGATGGAGGTGCTTCCTTGCTTGCTGCAGCTGGAGTGGGGTATGGAGCCAAAAAAATCAGGGATTATATGAAGGCTAAAAAGCAAAAGGAATCTGAGGCAGGTAATCCGGAACTTGATTAAGGATGAAGCAATATAAACCTCTTATTAAGTTTTTCCTTTCTGTTGTTATTGTATATATCATTTGGTCAGTTGCAGATACTTATTGGTTACGGCCTGAAGGAAAGATTAATTCTTTTTTAAGAAACAGTGAGGCATATACCAGTAAGCTATTACTCGGATCATTGGGGTATGAGGCAAGTTTTAAGGACAACAGGGCAAACACAGCTACTATAATTTATATTAATAGCAATAGGATTCTCTCCATTGCTGACAGTTGCAATGCATTGGTTCTATTTGTGATTTTCGCTGGTTTTATCATTGCCTACCCAGGAAAATGGAAAACCAAGCTTTGGTTTTTACCAGTTGGAATTATTACAATTTATCTGTTTAATGTCCTGCGTATTTCAGCTTTGGCATTGATCCAGGTTCATTCTCCGGAGTATCTGGATTTTAATCATCATTTTACATTTACATTCATAATCTATGGTTATATTTTTTTGTTATGGGTACTCTTCATTAACAGGTACTCTGAAAAATTAATATGATGAAGGTTGGAAATGTGTTTTGGAAAAATCTGGTCCGCTTTTCTTTATTGTTTTTATGTATTACAGGATATGCTATTTTAAATTATTACAAATCTGATTTCCTTATTGATTTTAATACCCTTTCAATAATACCTAATACCGGGGTTAACCCTGAAGACTTTCAGACTGACCCATCACACTTAGTGAATCGGCTTTCCAGCAGTCCAAAATGGAGTTTTCATATTTTTATTTCTTTTGCCTTTTTTATATTGACTACAGCAATCATCCATCTGAGTTTTCTATCGAGAAAAATTACCTGTTTTACGATTGGCCTGTTTATGATTCTTTTTCTGATTAGTATGGTATTACTACTTTCAGGTATATTCATTAATAGTTTTGATCTTGCATATCAGGTTAATAGATTTATTAAAGATCATTTGATCCAATCTCCTTTCGTGTTAGTTATGATGGCAGCCTTGGGATATGGAATGAATAAAAAAAATCTGAGCATATAGTTATTTCCAATCATTACATCTTTTTGAGAATCAGAATATTTTTAAATGGATATATGAAAGGAGGAAGTATCCATAAAAATAATAGTAATATACATAGGGGTTGTGGGTATAGGAATTTGTCATAGGTATAGGTAACAAATTAAAGTTAAATCCTATGAAACGAATTTCTCAAGTAGTCCTTTTTTCTATAGTACTATATTCCATGATGGCAATAAGTATTATCCGGGTACATGCACAAGCAGATTCTGCTACTACTTCCACCACCCGAAACAATTGGAGCATAGGGGTGAAGTTTAATAATCCTTCAGGGATATCAGTGAAAAAATATTTTGGTAATCATGCCATTGAAGTAAATATTGGAAGAATTAAACGATGGAATCACCATCTTAATTATTATATGAAATATGATTTTGAACATTTGAATGAAGATTATTTTTATGATTATCTGGAAGTGACAGAGAGGCCGGTAGCGTTACAGGTACATTATTTAAAACACGAAGAGATTTCAAAATCATTTCCGGGGTTTAGTTATTACTACGGAGCCGGAGCGCAGGTGCGGACCGGTAGATACTCCTATCACTACTTTTATTACGATCAGGCAGATACAAAAATATACGGAAGTGGCCATAAGAGGTATTTCGGTTGCGGTGTCGACGGAGTACTTGGATTGGATTATACATTTAGAAGTGTTCCCTTTACCTTATTTGTCGACATGAATGTTTATGTAGAAGCTTTTAACCAGCCATTTTACACTCAGATAAGAACAGGAAGTGGTATTAGATATAATTTTTAAGTTCTTATCAGGTAGGGGATTAGGAAAACTCTTTGGATGTATTTGCAGAGTTTATAGAAGTATAAAGTAATAGGGTAGAAATTAGATAGAATTCTGGTTAACTTTGCCATAAATTAAACAGAATCGACATTGAAAACATTTGCTGAATTAGGGATTTCCGGAAGTATTGTAAAGGCTTTGAAGGAAAATAACATTTTGGAGCCTACGGAGATACAGGTACAAGCCATTCCTGCTTTGTTAAAAGGGCCCACAGACTTAGTGGCTCAGGCTCAGACAGGAACGGGAAAAACCGCAGCATTTGGACTGCCGTTGCTGGAAAAAGTCAATCCTGAAAACAAAAATGTACAGGCGCTAATCTTATGTCCTACCAGAGAGCTGGGACAACAAATAGCGAAACAGCTTTTCAGGTTTACCAAATATGGCCCCAAAATATTTACTGAAGCAGTATATGGCGGAGCTCCGATTGATGCACAAATTAAAGCTCTTTCCCGGCCTACGCAGATAGTAGTGGCAACACCGGGCAGGTTGCTGGATTTGTTGGATAAAGGAGCAGTGGAGTTGTCTCATGTGAAAACTATTGTACTGGATGAAGCCGATGAAATGTTAAGCATGGGATTTAAGAAAGACTTAAACAGGATACTGTCTTTGACAACAGGTAAACGAAATACCTGGTTGTTTTCTGCTACTATGCCAGAGGGTATTAAAGAGATCATTCACAAATATATTTCTCCCAATGCCCTGAAAATACAGGTGAATAGGAAGAGCGTTGTTAACAAGGATATTGAACACCACTATTACGTATGTGAGGAAAAGGAAAAGCTTTCTACTTTGTTGTATTTCCTAAAAGAGCAAAGAAATAATCGAGGTATTATATTTTGCAGGACGAAAGTAGCGGCGCAGGAGCTGGCAAAACAACTGGTCGCTAAGAATATTTCAGCAGATGCTTTGCATGGAGACCTGTTGCAAAAAGAAAGAGATAAGGTCATGAGGGCATTTAAAAATGAAAAACTCCAGATACTTATCGCTACTGATATCGCAGCACGGGGGATAGATGTTAAAAATCTTGCCTATGTAGTGCATTATCAGTTACCTGACCAGATCGAGTATTATACTCACAGAAGCGGAAGAACCGGGAGGGCAGGGAAGAAGGGGTATTCACTGGCTATCATAACCAGGAAAGAAGAGAAAGAAATTAAAGCAATAGAGCGAGAATTGAAAATATTTATCAAGCCGGTTTATTAAATTATTTGAAGAGTAAAAGGTAGTTTATTGGATCTTTACAAATAACGAATAATCTACCTTTGTTTTTATTACTCTTGCTTCTGATCTCATCAGTCCGATATTGATTCTATACTCTCCGCTAACTGGAAGTTTACCTTCCCAATGGCTGTCAATGCCGTGAGGAAGCAAGGTGCTGTCTTTTGAGTGGAGAGCAAGATACAAATTGGAGTTATTGGCTAATCGAATTTCACACTGCTGTCCTTTTTTAGCATAAAAGCTATAATAATCCGCAGAAGCAGGAAGTATACTTGTTTGTATTAACGAATAGTTATAACCTTTGGCAAATTATAGGTCTCAAATTTTCTGGTCAACTGATTTATTTTCCAACTTCCATTTGGTTTAACCAGTTGAACGGCAAATAACCATATTTCATCATTAGGCCCTGATTCCAGTAACCAGTTAAACTGTTCATCATAAGCAGGTATATTATTCAATACATTATTGAACATAGTAGTATAGGTGGCAGAGTCTCCGCTAATAATCAGGTTTTTCGTAATTTCTTCTTCGTTATTGGAAGAGAACGATTTTAATAATCTGCCAAGTTGAAAGCCATAGAAATATTCTCCGAATTTTGGTTTAACGGAGTTGGCTTCAATTTCACTTATCATTGATGCTGTAAAGAAGTCCGACTCTTTGGCGC
>DATCKK010000313.1:0-1626 GCA_036562325.1 Cytophagaceae bacterium
ATATAACCCACCCTATTACCGGGAAAGAAATCAAAGGATTTCAGATTCCTCACTGGGATAAAGTTACCAAATCTGCTCTGGAAGCTGCGATGGTGTTTCCCAAGGTCAGAACAGTTGGTTGGGATATAGCCGTCACTGAAAATGGTGTCGTATTTATTGAAGGAAACAGCCAGTGGAATAAAGACACCTGGCAAATCCCTGCAGGAAGAGGCAAAATTGATATGATTGCGAAATATTTATAGACAACCATATGTATAAGCATTTTTTAAAAGGACTCATTGATTTTCTGGTTGCTTTGTGTGCTTTTATCCTTTTATCTCCCATTTTTATCGTTGTTACCCTTTTACTGACTATTGCTAATCAGGGCAAACCTTTCTTTTTTCAGGATAGGCCAGGTAAAAATGAAAGGATCTTTAAAGTCATTAAGTTCAAAACCATGAACGATCGTAAAGATGCTCAGGGTAAATTGTTACCAGATTCTGTACGCTTAACTCCCGTTGGGAAAATTATTCGTAAAACTTCGTTAGACGAAATACCTCAATTAATTAATGTTATTAAAGGCGACATGAGTTTGGTAGGCCCAAGACCTCTTCGCGTTCATTACCTTCCCTTATATAACGAAACGCAGAAAAGAAGACATTTAGTAAGACCAGGAATAACCGGTTGGGCACAGATTAATGGCAGAAATACCATATCCTGGACAAAGAAGTTTGAATACGACGTATGGTATGTGGATAATCTTTCCTTTATGCTCGACTTAAAAATCATTTATAAAACCTTTATAAAAGTTTTTCAGGCTAAAGATATTAATGCAAGCCAAGATGTAACTATGGAACCTTTTAATGGGAAAAACTAAAGATTAAATGAAAAAGAAGTGTATAATTTTTGGAGCTGGTACCTATAGTCAGGTATATACTAATTATCTTTCAGATTCATACGATGTGGTAGGTTATATTGATGATGCCGAAAAGTATAAGGATGCAGTAGTGAACGGTATAAAGGTGCTGGGTAACTCTGATTTTTTATTTGAAAAATTAGATCGATCCCTAGCTGTTTTTGTACCTATAGGAGATAATAACATACGCGTCAGCATTTTAGAAAAATTAAAGGAAAGTGGGTTTGAAACTCCGTCCTTTATTCATAAGGATACCATTATTCACAAAAGTGTGGAAATTGGTCAGGCTGTGTATATTTTACCTGCCACCAATGTAATGCCCTCTACTACCATTAGCGATTATACCATGGTTAGCATGGGGGTAAATATCGCCCACCACAACCTGATTGAAAAAGGCTGCTTCTTCTCTCAGGGAGTGAATATCGGCGCCTCTGTTCATATCCAAGAAAAGGCCTACTTTGGTATCGGATCTACACTCATGACAGGCGTAAAAACTGTTGGGCGCAATTCCTTAATCGGAGCTGGCGCTGTAATTATCCGAGACGTACCCGATGGTGCAGTATTGGTAGGCAATCCCGGAAAGATTATCCGCACAAAGGAAATTATATAAGCGTACACGCACTGAATATTCCACAACGCAGGTTTTTACCTCATGAAGGAAGACCCGGTTCGGTACATGTGGCAAATCTTTTCAGAAATAGTGCACAAGCCGGGTAAAAACAATATGATCT
>DATCKK010000322.1:0-7671 GCA_036562325.1 Cytophagaceae bacterium
GGCAAAGCATTTACATAGTTTTCACCTACCTGTATACGCGCTTCTACATACATTCCTGGAAGAAGCTTATGCTCTTTATTATCTTCGATATGAGCATGAACATCTACTGATTTTGTGGTTTTATCAAAAGCTTTTCCAACAGCAAATATTTTAGCCATATATTCAGATGTATCTGCTCCGGTCAATGTAAACCATATTCTTTGCCCATTTTCGACTTTGCTGATATCACTTTCATAAACCCTCAGGTCCACATGAATATGACTGTTATCCACGACGCCAAACATTGGTTGAGCCGGCTCTATGAATGTGCCTGTATTCACCGCAATCTCATGGACATAGCCATCTATAGGGCTTACAACGGGTACAGCTCTTACTGTTTTTCCAGATGCTACCTGAGAAGGGGATATTCCCAATTGAGAAAGTTTATTTTTAAGCGATTCTACTTCTGCCTGAAGTGAACGGTAATTAGTTTCCGCTTCCTGAAATTTTTTACCGGCCACTACTTTCTCCTCAAACAGTTGTTTTTGCCTTTCATATTCTTTTTGTGCATAGGAAAGATTGCTCAACGCTTTTTGATATTGCTCCTGAAATTCCGGTATTTTCGGATCTTCAATGTAAGCAAGTATCTGGCCTTTTTTCACTTTATCCCCTGGTATTACTTTAATATCTTTCACAATGCCGGCTACATAGCTCGATACCGTAGCTTTATTCTGAGGTGGTAAATCAAGTACTCCATTGGCTTTTACAACATCTATTAAATTTCGTTTTGAAAAGTTCCCAAGCTCAATACCGGCACGTTCTATTTTCAATTTTGAAAACACAATTTCATCTGCCGGTACTTCTTCCTCCTGATCATGCGGATGATCTTCATGCCCTTTATGGCTGCAGGAAGAAATAATAAGTACAAAAAATAATATTATATAATATTGAACAGTATTCATATCTATAAGGAATTAAGGTAATTTAATTGAATAATGGTTTCATTTAGATTTTTAATAGCATCAATATATCCCAACTTGATCTGTACAGCCTGGTCTATGTTTTGCAAAAGTTCTATATAACTGGTTTCGCCATACCGGTATCCTTTAACAGCAAACTCAATTAACAAATCAGACTGATGTAGTGCTTTTTCTCGATAGTACTTGATGGTCCGTTGATTAATCCGGTATTGCGCTTTAAGCTGATTATACAAGTTAGAAGTTTGCAACTTTTGAGCTTCGTAGTTTTTTTCTGCCACTTTTACTCCAAGTGTTGCTGCTTTTATTCTTGCAACATCAGCCCTGAACCATAACGGAACTGCCGCACCGGCACCGAAGTAGTTAAACCTGTGTCCGCCACTTGCAAATTGTTCTGTTCCTGTAACATTGTGAAAACCCTTCAGTGTTTGAGAAGTGAAACCAACATTAAACTCCGGAAACAAAGATGTTCTTTGCAGCTTTCTCTCCAATGACCTGACGACAATCTGTTCTTTATAATATTTCAGATCAGGATTTTCCGGCAATAATTCGGAAGTGTCTGCCACCAATCCAAAGTGGCTATAGATAGAGTCGGAAATAATATTAAACGAATCTTTAATCCCCATTAATGAAGCCAGAATAGATTTGTGCAACTTGATATTTTCCGACTGATTAGCGATCCGGTTGCTCAATTCCATCTTTCTTACATTGGCTGCTACCTTTTCAATGAAAGCAGCTTCTCCCGTTTCAAACCGAAGCTCTGAAGCTCTTTCAAACTTGCTGTACAAGCTGTCCAGATATTCCAACAAAACCAAACGCTCCATTTCTGATGCCAATAAGTTGTATTGAAGCCTGGTATCCCGCTTTATTTCATTAATTTTTATCTGCATCGTTGTTTCAGCACTTTTTGCCCGTTGATTCAGATAATTATAATTATTGATATAATAGCCGGGAAGATTAAAGCTTTGATTCACGGACAAGATATTGTCATTGGCAAAACTATTGGTTTTACCATAAGCAAAATCAATAGATGTTTTAGGAAGGTCAGAAAAAGTACCCGCTAAAGCTTTTTGCTGTGACAAATTATGCTTCGCAGAGCCCACGGCCGGATGAGCATCTATTGCCCTATTTACTGCTTCTTCCATTCCTACCATCGCACCTCCTGTGTTTTGTGCTTCTGCTGTTATACTAGCTCCCCAAAGTCCTATAACTAATGCAATAGAAATTACTTTGGTAAAAATAGTTGGCTTTTGTAATCTGCCTTCAAGCATGTGATATAGAACTGGCAGCACTATTAAGGTAAGAATAGTTGCCGTTACCAGGCCACCTATTACTACCGTTGCCAAAGGCTTTTGTACTTCTGCCCCTTCAGAACCGGACAAGGCCATAGGCAAGAATCCTAACGATGCTACAGATGCTGTTAACAGAACAGGCCTTAACCGCTCCTTCGTCCCCATGATTATTCTTGTTTTTATATCCGTAACACCTTCCTGTTTTAGCCGGTTAAAATAACTGATTAAAACAATGCCGTTTAGTACCGCAACTCCAAAAAGCGCGATAAATCCCACACCGGCAGAAATACTGAAAGACATATCTCTCAGTAATAATGCAAATACGCCTCCGACGGCAGCCAGCGGTACTGCCGAAAAAACCAGCAATGCATAGGTGAAGGAGTTAAAAGTAAAATAGAGTAATATGATTATTAAAAAGAGCGCCGCCGGAACAGCAATAGCAAGCCGCTTTTTGGCTTCTACCAGATTTTGAAACTGCCCTCCATAACGAATAAAGTAGCCCGGAGACAATTTAATATTCTTAGCCAACCTGGATTGAACCTCATCAATAAATGATTCAACGTCCCTGTTCCGAACATTGACACCAATGGTTATTCTTCGTTTCGCTTCTTCTCTGGATATTTGCATCGGGCCTTCTTTGTAATCTATAGTTGCCAGCTCGGTAATAGGAATAAACGAACCCGTTGGCAATGGTACATATAATGCCCGAACATCTTCAATTGTTTGCCTTTGTTTTTCCGGAAGCCGGACAACCAAATCAAAACGCTTTTCTCCTTCATATACCACTCCTGCCATTTCTCCTGCAAATGCGGTACGGATAATAGTATTAACTGTATTTATATTTACACCATATTGAGCCAGCTTTTCTCTGTTATACTCTACCGTTATTTGAGGAAGCCCCGTCAACTTTTCTACAAATATGTCTCCCACCCCTTCTACCTTATTGACTATGTTCACCACCTTATTAGCGGTGAGGGTTAATTCATTGAGATCTTCACCAAATATTTTAATGGCCACATCCTGCCTTACTCCGGTCATCAGTTCATTGAAGCGCATCTGAATAGGTTGTTGGAAGCCAAACTCAACTCCTGACAATACCTCCAGTGACTTAGCCATCTTCTCTGCCAACTCTTCTCTGGAAGAGGCTGAAGTCCATTCATCTTTATCTTTCAGCAGCACCATTAAATCTGTTGCTTCAATGGGCATCGGATCTGTAGGAATCTCTGCTGTTCCTACTTTGCCGATCACTCTTTCTACTTCAGGGTATTCTTTTAACAAAATTTCAGAAGCCTTTAACGTTGTTTCCAGAGTTTGGGCAAGGGAAGATCCTGGGGTTAATCTTACTTCCAGTGCAAAGTCTCCTTCATCAAGAGTAGGAATAAACTCCCCTCCCATTCGCATAAAAAATATCAGCGAAACAAGAAAGAGAACAATAGACGCGATTACTATTGGTAGTTTATGCCTTAAAGCCCTTTCCAGAACAGGCCGGTAAAACCGGTAAACCCATTCCATTATCCGGTCCGACCATGTTTTCTTTTGCGGAATATTCTTCAGCAGCAAAGCCGACATCATGGGAACATAGGTAAGTGAAAGCAACAATGCGCCGGATATAGCGAATATTACTGTTTCAGCCATAGGGCGGAACATTTTACCTTCCACTCCTACCAAGGCAAGTATCGGCAGATAAACTATTAAAATGATGATCTCTCCAAATGCCGCAGATTTTCTTATTTTGATAGAGGCATCTATGACTTCTTCCTGTAGCTCATTCTTTAACAGATTAGGCTTACTATGCAACCTTGACACAATGGCTTCTACAATGATAACCGCCCCGTCTACAATTAACCCAAAATCGATCGCCCCCAGACTCATAAGATTCGCAGAAACATCAAACAAGTGCATCATGCTAAATGCAAAAAGCATTGCCAGAGGAATAACAGAAGCTACTATAAGTCCGGCGCGCAAATTCCCTAAAAGAAGTACCAGCACAAAGATTACTATCAACCCACCTTCTACCAAATTTTTAGTGACGGTGCTTATTGTTTTATCTACCAGTTCTGAGCGGTCCAAAAATGGCTCTATGTATAATCCTTCCGGCAAGGACTTATTTATCTGCTCAATTTTAACTTTTATATCTTTGATTACCTGATTAGAGTTCGCCCCTTTTAGCATTAACACCAGTCCACCTACCGTTTCCCCTTCAGCATCGTAAGTCATTGCCCCATATCGGACAGCCCTTCCCGCCCGGACTTCGGCGACATCTCTGATTCGAACCGGGAGGCCATTTACATTTTTCACTACTACCTTTTTTATATCCTCCAGATTATTTAACAATCCGATTCCCCGGATAAAATAAGCATTGGGCAGTTTGTCAATATACGCCCCTCCTGTGTTTTCATTATTTGCTTCGAGCGCCTGAATTATATCAGCAATAGTAATCTCCAGATTTCGCATTCTTTGAGGGTCTATTGCTACCTCATATTGCTTTAGGTCTCCCCCAAAGGAGCTTACTTCAGCAACACCAGGCGTGCCGAACAGTTGCCTTTTAACAATCCAATCCTGTATGGTGCGCAACTCCATATTGCTATATCGGCCTTCATAACCACTTTTGGGCCGTATAACATATTGATATATTTCGCTTAATCCTGTGGTAATTGGCCCAAGCTCGGGAGCCGGCATTCCTTTCGGCATCATTTGTTGTGCCATACTCAGCCGTTCATTAATCAACTGGCGCGCATCAAGAATATCTACATCGTCTTCAAAGACAACGGTCACTACTGAAAGGCCAAACCTGGATACCGATCTTATTTCTACCACATCCTGAATAGTTTGCAATGAGCTTTCTACAGGGTAGGTTATATATTGCTCCACTTCCTGAGCCGCCAGAGTAGGAGCTGTGGTAATTACTTGTACCTGATTATTGGTAATGTCGGGAACTGCGTCTAAAGGGAGCTGTGTCACTGAATAGATACCACTCCCGATCAGCCCCAATACAAAGATGAATACAACAAGTTTGTTGTTTACGGAAAAACGTATTAAAGCATCAATCATAACCCTGATATGCTAAAAAGGTTAATAAATCTTGTTTAGTGTAAATTGTTAATAATTAAAGGGTATCAGGAGTTAAGCTTAGGCGGTTGCCAGATAGGAAGATAAACCGAAGGAGTCTCCTTGTAGGAATAAAATTCGTTGTGTTTAGTAAAAGGAAGTGGAGTAATCTCTGCATTTACTCCCTGAAACTGGAATAAAACTACAGGGCCACAGCAATTACAGACACAAAATGGACTGCATGTATCTTCATGATCATGTTCGTGATTGCCCTCCAATGCCTGTGAAAAAGTAATATGTGCATCCTTTTCTGCTCCATCAGTACATGGGAGTATAAAGAGGAAAACAATATAAAGAGACAATATGATATGAAGAAATCTCACTGCCTAACAAAAATAGAATATTTACGATAAGAATCAACGTAAAAACAGAAATTATGATTCGTGGCAGTATTGATTTATTAATTTCGGAAATTATATAACAGGTGCTATAAAATATAAGTGTACCGGAACACTTCTACGCTAAAAACAAAAAGGAGATAAACAATTGTTTATCTCCTTTTTTCAAATTTATACTCCAATCTGCAATCAATTCTCTATGACCAATGCCTTATTAATCACCCTTTCCTGAGACTTTATTTGGGCATGATATATACCCGAAGTCAGGTGGTTCGGTATAGTTATCGAATTTATGCCATTGGTTAAAGTAGCCTGAGATATAATATTTCCAAGGTTATCCAATATAGTTAGCTGATAGCTTTCTTCTTCTGCCCCTGTTAACGTTATCATACAGCTATTAGAAGATTTCAGCGGATTCGGGTAAAACTCTATGTTAAATGAATGTATCCTGTAAGCAACTGTTCTGGTATCAGAGTAGGTAAAAGCCCCATCCAGATCCACTTGTTTTATTCTGTAATAACTTACTCCTGTTAATGGAAACTTATCTGTAAACTGATAAGTACTATAAGTTGCTGACGATTTATCGGATTCGATCTTTCCGATTTCTGTAAAATATTCTCCGTCAGAAGACCTTTCTACTATGAAATGAGAGGTATTTCTCTCATTAGCAGAAGTCCAGTTAATTAAAACCACGTTGTTGTTATATTCAGCGTCAAAACTTACCCATTCCATAGGAAGTGGTGCACCTGGCAGCGTTCCCGGACATATGGATTGAGTGTTAGTGAACGCTCCTGTAGACCCTGTAAATCCCCAATATACCATATTATTACCTCCGAAAACATTATTGATTATATCTCCTGTATAAGAAAGTCTTAATGCCCCATCAAAATATACTCTAAACGTATTAGTCGCAGGGTCCCAAACTATACGGACTGTATGATCCAGACCATCTTCTATATTAGCAGACGTAGAAGATGCTTGAATTGGGCCTGCCACCGGGTTGGCGATATCCCCATTTATACTAATCGCCGTGTGATCTTCTGTAATATCATTAACACCGGAACCATTATTAAAAGTATCAAACTCAATTATCAAACTATTTGGTACAGGAGCAATACCCAGTTGGTAACCGGCAAAACCAAGTGCCGCCATACCAGCAGGGCTGTTTTGCAAAGCAAAGGCAAGCCCATCGGCACCTCCGTCTTTATTCCCAAGATTTACGGTAAATGTATAATCAAAGGGAGCAGAGACATCTATCTGAGTCCTGTTCCATACACAACCTTTTTGATCGGGAAGGTCCGGTGTAATTAACAAACAGCCCGAGGAGAATATTTGCCGGGCACTACCCGTCATGCAGTAAAATGGATCGGCATCGAACACGGCAATATTAAAGGTACCAGCAACATCATTACCATTTTCCCAGAATCGGATGAATAAACTATCTCCGGGAGTCAGGCCTGAGAGCGATATTTGCGGCATATTGCCCGGGCCACTATTATCATCACATTGGATTAAAGATAAAGTACCGGAACAGGAAGAAGCGGAGTAAACAGCCATACCACCATTGGTAATTTCATTGGCAGTAGTAGTTATATTTACAGAGCCTGAATAGGGAACAACTGTTGAAAACCATACATCGCCCCCGGAATAACCGGCACAACCTGGATTTGCCTGTGGCGAGTTTGTAGCATATTTAGTAGTAGCAGTCAAATACCCATTAGAAGTACAGCTTGGATTCAAAAAAATCGCAGAGCAAATATTATCGTTGGGAGCTTGCGCTTTATAAGCCATAGTAACGCAGGTAGCATTTCCCAGACATTTATATTCCGTAACTAAAATCCTGTAAGTAGCGGCTGCCGGAGCCTTAAAAACCAGGTGAGACAAAGCACCACAGTGATCGTCATTATAGGCAAGCACGCTACTCCCTGCATCATTATTGATCATCAACTCTGTATCATAAGTGGCACTCCCCCCCCC
>DATCKK010000329.1:0-15038 GCA_036562325.1 Cytophagaceae bacterium
AATTTGTATCTTTGCGATTGTTTTGAATTAAACTAATGGAGTTTACCTATTATAAGGACAGATCAAAAAGCTACTGGCAAGTAGTTTCAACCCTATCCATCAAAAATGTAAAACTAAGATATAAGAATTCATTCCTTGGATTTTTCTGGAGTTTGTTAACTCCTTTAATTTACCTGGTTATCTTTATCTTTATCTTTAGTCAAGTGCAAATGGGAATTGAAAATTACCCGCTATTTGCAATTATTGGGTTGATTTTCTGGAACTTCTTTTCCACTACCTCTAATCAAATATTGACTTCCTTTGTTGATGGAGCCGGAATATTGAAGTCTGTAAACCTTCCTCCGATTATTTTCCCGATCTCAGCCATAAGCGCTTCTTTAATCAACCTGTTATTATCCTTTATTCCGTTTTTCATACTGATGTTTATTTTCGGATTCAGGCCATCCTGGAACACTCTTTTGATTATTCCATTTCTAATATCTTTTTCAGTTTTCACCTTTGGTTTTTCGCTAATTCTGGGCACTTTCAATGTGTTTTTCAGGGATGTGGGAATGCTTTGGTCTTCATTAATGCCAGCCTTATTTTATTTGACTCCCATTGCCTTTTCAAGTACCCTTCTACCGGAAAATCTAAAGTGGGTTATGGATTTTAACCCTTTGTTTCATTATATTGAAATGGTTAGGGATATACTGTACTATGACCGGTTTCCACAGATGAAATATCTGGTATCCACATCTGCCTTGTCTCTGTTTTTCCTGATTTTAGGTGCCTATATATTTAGAAAATTAAAACCTGGATTTATCTCAAATTTTTAATTGGAAATGGCTGAAAGTAATAAGGATGTTATAATTGAAGCTAAAGGCCTGGAGGTAAGCTTTCTGATTCAAAATCACGGTATTAACTCTTTAAAACAATACTTATTGTCTTTAGGAAGGGTAAAGCTGTTTGAGAGAAAAAAGGTACTCAAAGGGGTAGATCTTCAAATATATAGGGGAGAATGCTTCGGGTTGTTGGGTAAAAACGGATCAGGAAAAAGTACTTTGTTGCGTACTTTGGCAGGGATTATGGCTCCTGAGAAAGGAAGTATAAAAGTATATGGAAGAATAGCCCCTGTTTTATCCCTTGGGGTGGGGTTAGAACCGGAGATGACCGGATTGGAGAATATTCGTTTATGTGGCACACTTATGGGGCTGACCAAAAAAGAGTTAGAAGCCTCTATGGAGAAAATTATAAACTTTTCGGAGTTAGGTGAAAACATCCACATGCAGGTTAAAAGATATTCTTCAGGGATGATGGCCCGCCTGGCTTTTTCCATAGCAGTAGCAGTAGACCCCGAAATACTCATAATCGATGAAGTATTAAGTGTGGGGGATATGGGATTTCAACAGAAATGCGCAGCCAGAATTCAGGAAATCAAAGAAAAGGGGAGTACTATCATATTCGTGTCACATAACCATCACGAAGTTGTAAAAATGTGTAACAGGGCTGCCTATCTAAAGGATGGCGTTATTGAAAAAGTGGGAGATGTAAAGGAAGTAGCAGAAATTTATGAGGCAAGTTTTTTGTAATTAAACCACTTGGATAAAGTCTGAATATTAGTATATTAATCAATTTTCTCAGTAATTGAATTAATAGATACTATCAAAATAAAACATATTTTTCAATTCATTATTATCAATAAAAAGATAATAATAGTTTTTGTTTTATAACTTTGTATGAAATTGGTTTTGATCGATTTGCGCAAATTTTGTATAAAATTCTCTTATTGGTATAAGATTTGACAGTTATAAGCAATATTAGTTGGTGTTATAATTGTTGGGTTTAATATTTTAATTCAAAGCATTCATTCAAAGATGGCATATAACGAACCTACAGGGTCAGACAACCTAAATTCGTTTCAGGAAGACATCAAATTCATCAAGTCATATCCGGAATTGGTAGAAGGAACAAAAGATTCGGAGGAGGGGCTTATTGAATTGCTGAGACTGGAAAATGCCGAATTGAAGAATATCATTAAAGAACAGGAAGACTATAATCATATGCTTTTAAAGTCCATTGAGGCATATGGATTAAGAATTTCGGAAATCGAAAGTAGTCGTTTATGGAAGCTTAAAAAGATTGTTAATAAGATCAAATTTGTTCTTACGTCCCCAAATTATGCACCTGGCAAAAAATATAAATTACTACAGAGATTCAATTTTTTGTTTTCTATACAAGGACGTAAACTTATTTATAAAGTACTATTAAAAAGCCTAAAATTTACATATAGATCTCTACTCGAACCTTCCGTTAAAAAGGTTAAAAAAGAAAAGTCACCTAAAAATAACTATGAGCAATGGAGGGCTAAAAACTCCCCCAGAGAGATTGATTTTATAGAATATCAGGCCATAGCCGAAATACTACCTGTTAAGCCTAAAATATCGGTTGTACTGTCTGTAACTAATACAGAAGTTAATTTTTTAAAGGAAACCATAACTTCCATTCTAGATCAGATTTATTCAAAACTTGAGTTAATCATTGTTTATAATGAGTTGAATGATGAGTATAAAAATATTATAACAAAATATGCAAATAGTGATATTAGGATAAAGCTAATCTCTCATTTAACTACTGATGATAAGAGCAAAAATTATAATTATGCTATAAGTGAAGCAACTGGAGAATACATTTGTTTTATAGAACAAAACGATGAATTAACAAGGGATGCCCTATACCAGTTAGCATTAATGATCAATCATCATCCAAGCGCAGATTTAATATATACGGATGAAGATAAAATAGATGAAAATGGCAAACTGCGGGAGCCCCACTTTAAGCCCTCTTTTTGTCCTGACAATCTTTTATCAAGAAATTACATACATCATCTGGCCTTGTACAGATTATCCAAACTAAAATCATTGGAAGGGTTTCGTACGGGATTTGTAGGTGCTGAGGAATACGACCTCCTTTTGAGGTTTACTGAAACTACCAAAGAAATTTATAATATACCTAAAGTATTATACCATTGGAGGATGCATAAATACTCCATATCACAAAACCCTTATATAAAACCTTTTGCATATGTATCTGCAAAGAAGGCCATTGAAGAAACACTTGTAAGAAGAAAGGAAGAGGGGGTAGTAGAGTTTTCCATGCCAGGTACATATTCAATAAGGTATAATATTAAAGAGTGGAAAAGAGTATCTATTATAATTCCGACAAAGGATAAGACTTCCGTATTAAAAACTTGCCTGGAATCTATATTTAATAAATCTACCTATCCTGATTTTGAAGTAATCGTAATTGATAACGGCAGTACCGAAAAACAATTTTTTGAATTGATGAACCATTTTCAAACGGTGGAAAGAGGCAGGTTTTCATGGCATAGTTATAACATTCCTTTTAATTATTCGAAGCTAATAAACTTTGGTGTTGAAAAATCTTTAGGCGATTATTTGTTGCTTTTAAATAACGACACTGAGGTAATAAGTAACGATTGGATTGAGGGAATGGTAGAGCAGGCTCAAAGAGAATCTATAGGAGTAGTAGGGGTGAAATTACTATTCCCGAATGAAACGATTCAACATGCTGGGGTTGTAATAGGTATGGGTGGTGTAGCTTCCCATGTATTTACAGGTAAACATAAAGACGCAGCAGGTTATTTTAATTTCATTAATTCTATCTCTAACTACAGTGCGGTTACGGCCGCATGTATAATGGTTAGAAGAGAGTTATTTATGCTGGTTAATGGCTTTGAAGAAGATCTTGAAGTAGAGCTTAATGATATTGACTTCTGCTTAAGGCTTAAGGAAAAAGGATATAATAATATCTACATTCCACATGTAGTCTTATATCATCATGAATCAATTTCAAGAGGAAATCCTCATGCTAGTAATCAGGCATTCCAAAAACAACAAAGAGAAAAGTCTTACTTTTTAAATAGATGGAAACATAAAATCGATAATGATTCTTGTTTCAGCCCTAATCTTTGCAAGTATAGCTATGAATTTGATATCCAGGGTTAGGTTTGAAACACTGGTCTGACTGTAATTTAATTTGAATGAAATTAGTTTTATCCTTTTTTTCTTTTTAAGTATTTCCAATAAAAATTTCTGAGCTTCCAAAATTTTGATTGCTCTATTTGATGGAGTTGGTTTTGTAAAATACTCACTTCACTATACAAGGCGGTTATTTCATTTTGAATACGATTAAATACCTCGTTTAATCTTGTATTTTTACTTTGTAACGCTTCATTATTCTCTCTATATAAATTTATTTCTTGCTGCAATTGCAAAATTATATTTCGATTTTCGGAGTTCGTATTTTCCAGGAGGCTCTTTAGTTTCTCCAATTCTTCGGCATGTTTTTCATACGCTATTTTTTGGTCAAATACTCTTTTAAAGAGTAGAGAGTCAACTTTTATTTCGTCGGAAGTAATCTTTGATACTGGTTTTGCTTCATTTAGTACCTCTGATACGTTTTTTTCAAGGTTACAATGGTCTATACAGAAATTATGAAGTAAGGACAGATGATCCGGATGAATAGTATTTTCAAAAATTTCAGAGTAGATTTCTTCACTGTTTTTTTGGTTAAAACCTCGCCCCGAAAAATTTTTTTCAAAAGCTAAATCAAGGTTATCTCTGGTTAACCAGCCAGGGCCTCCAAAATGGTCGTAACAATAAACAGGTATATTTAGAGCCATAGAGTATTGCACGGTTTTCCCGATGGTAATAATACAGTCATATGCAAGCAAAAGTTCGGGTGTTACTAATTGAAAACTGTCACCGTTTATTCCAAAAAAATCTATGGTTTGATCTTCCTTTAATAAAGTTTTAAGTTGTAATACCTCTTCAGGTGGATGATTAGATATGCAGGCAATTTTTTTAATAGAAGAAATAGGTTTGCTTTGATTATAATAGTATAGATCGACACTATTTGGGAAGAGTTTTATTTTTTTACTGTCTACACCGTTAGAAATTAACTGTGCTCTGGTTTCATGACTATTGGCCAGAACAAGCGATAATTTATTACAGTAGGAGGGAGGAAATTCAAAAGATTCAAACGGTGATAAACTGGAAAAAATGATCTTATCATATTTTACTTCGGATAATAGGACAATGTTTAAAACAACATAATGTTGAGCCCAGATGATATCAAAATGTTTGCCTTGAATATCCTGAATATTGCATGTTACATTAATTCCGCATTCATCAAAATGTGTTAAAAGAGGATCGCCTTTTTGAAAGGTAAAAACGGTAATTTGAAACCCCTTTCTCAGTAAAACTTTTGAAATATCTAAAATATTAACTTCCGAACCTGAAAATAATTTGATATACAGATTAGTAAATAATACTTCCATTTTAAATTATTCAAATGTTATAATAAACATTGCTCATTTGTATTTTGTTGAGCTATTTTTAATAAAGCTATCTGAAATCCGTATATCTATACTTTTATATAAATTAATTTTCAATCTGAGAAATACTATCTTACTTTTTATTTAATGAATTTCTCCATTATTTTTTTGGCTAGAAATATAAGCTTATATACAAACGGCCTTTTCTTTTGGAGATCGGACAATGACTGCATAGACATTTTTAACGGATATGAACTTAAGATCATTTCGGTATCCTGGCCAATATCATAAACTGAAAGTTGGGGCAAGTATTTCATAAATTTTTGTTTAACAATGCTTAAAGCATTGTTAAGCTCTTTTTGCCTTTCATTAAAAATTGTTTTATCAAAAGGAACCCGATAAATCGAAGTCACTCTTGGTACATAAAGAAACTTATTCTTTAATGAATACCTAACCCAAAGCTCGTAATCTTCCAATGCATCCAGCTCTTCATCTATTCCTCCTTCTTCCAAAAAGATTGATTTTTCAAACATTATAGTCTGAATAGGAATGTAATTCTGATAATAAAGGATTAGTCTGTTAAAAGGCTGTCTGTGAATAACAAAAAAGTTTTTTATTTCATATTGGTAAGGAGATTTGCTTTTGATAACAATAGGAGTTTCAAATCCAATACTATATGCAGCCCTGTATCCCGGATTTCTTTCTAACTCTTTTACCAGCACTTCTATATGATCAGCAAAGAATACATCATCATCATCCAGAAAATTCAGATACTTTCCGGTGGCCAATTCCATACCCAGGTTTCCGACCTTCGACCTTCCTACTTTCTTTCCGGTTGCTTTATAAATGATATTTAAATGAGAAAACTCCGCATCTATCATTGACTTGGAAACAGGTTCTCCATCTTCCACAATTACCACTTCAAAGTTTTTATATCCCTGATGAGACAGAGATTGAAGCGTTTCCCTTAACATATCCGGCCTGCCGCAGGTTCTGACTATTACGGATACTTTAGGAAGCTTTTCGGACTTTTCATTGTAATAAAATGCACCATCTCTGGTCATTTCATAATCCCATTCCCTAAAGTTTGCTACATTGTATTTATTGAGTTTTTTCCTGTTTTTTAAATTCCAATATATGAAAGGAAATAGTTTGAAGTAATGCAGTATAAACTGAAGGACTAATTTTTTCCGGCTATGTTCAAAAGGCCCTTTGTGTAAAAGAACATCTAAAAATAAATTGTACCCTTTTAAAACTGTTCTGAACCCTCCAAACTTATAGCGTAAAAGTAAATTATTAAGAATGCTGTTATAATATTGAACGGGTTTTATTTCATTAGCTTCTTTATAACAATAATGATTAACAATGGCTTTGGGTACATATTTTAGTTTATATCCGTTTGCTCTTATTCTCCAGCTCAAATCCACATCCTCTGCATACATGAAAATATGCTTATCAAAACCATTCAGGGATTTGAATAGGTTCCTTCTTACAACCATTGCCGCGCCACTGCTCCAGGAAGTAATTAATGTAACCGGGTCGTAGTATTTGGGATGTTCATAAGGAAACTGTCTTAATTCCCATAACCCTATGTCTGAGTCGCTGGATAAAATACTGGCTTTTAGCTCTTTTAATGTATCCTTTTCAAGTTCGGTATCAATATTAAGAAACATGACAAAGTCTCCATTCCCTTTTTCAAATCCCAAATTGTTTCCTTTACCAAATCCAAGGTTCTTATCGGAGAGTATTATCTCAAAATTCCTAAAAGCCGCACCACAAGAGGATTTCAACCCTTTCAAAATTTCGACGCTGTTATCAGTTGAATTGTTGTCAACTATATAAATTGATACCGTTTTTAAATCATATTCATTGGCACTGATGCTTTTTAAACAAGGCCCTATCCAACGGGCTGAATTATAGGTAACAAATACAATATCTAAATTCATTAACTGAGGATGCTATAATTATTGTAATTTAAAAATAGTTATAAAGAGTGTATTTAAAAGTTCAATAATTTGTTTTGTCCAATATTCCATAAGGTTCAAAAATATGTATAAAAAATCATTTTTACTAATTTCGCCACAAAGACTTAAAAATTAAATATTTTTATCTTTTTCTGTAATTTATCAACATCATCCGACAAGTACTTTTCTATAAAATTTTCAATTTTGGAAAATTTATTTAGATTGCCTAAATATAAAAATAGTTATATTCGCCAATCAACCAATTATCAACATGTCAAAAGTAATCATAGTAACAGGCGCTTCGTCTGGTCTCGGTAATGTTATAGCTGATTATCTGGCTGGTAAGGGCCATATTGTATATGGAACATCCAGGTCCATTAAAGAGGAGGGACAAAAGTTCAAGGCATTGAGGATGGATGTGTGCAATTCGGAAAGTGTACAGGAGGCCGTTGACAAAGTTTTAAAAGAGCAAGGCAAAATAGACGTGGTAATCAATAATGCAGGCATTGGTATAGCAGGAGCTGCCGAGCACTTACAACTGGAAGATGTTCAGCGTGTGTTTGATACCAATGTACTGGGCGTATTACGGGTTTGTCAGGCGGTGCTTCCCTCCATGCGGGAAAGGAGAGGAGGTAAAATTATCAATATAAGCTCCATAGGTTCGGAACTGGGATTGCCATATCGTGGTGGGTATAGTGCGAGCAAGGCGGCGCTTGACCGGTTAACCGAAGCCATGAGAGTAGAGCTTAAGCCCTTTGGCATTCAACTTTGTCTGGTACAACCGGGAGGGGTCGCTACGGATATCAATAAAAACAGGGTAATGACACCTATGCCGGAAGATTCTCCTTACCGTGAAAGTTTTGAAAGATGCTATGATATCATAAACGCCAGCGTTAGCAAAGGATTGTCTCCCCATATTTTCGGGCCGGCTATTGAAGACATTATTAAAGCGGATAAATTAAAAAGAGTCTATAGAATAGGAAAAACTACCGAAAAGCTTTCTGTACTGGTTAAAAAGCTTGTGCCATCTTCAGTTTTTGATAACATCCTTATTAATCATTACAAATTAGACAAATAGCAAATTAAATTTAAGTGGCTCCCCAATCCCCCAACAGCTTCATGAATGGCACCATATGGTATGGGGGATTATTTTATATTCATTTTATTTCATCCATCCGGACATTTCCATCCACTTAGTTCTATTCTCAGATTGTATGCTTCAAAGCATTTGATATGAAAAGCAATAGAAGCGTTAATTGAGAGAATCAGCCAATTAATGAGGTGTGAGATACAGAAGTGCTAAATCAATAAACACATTAAATAGTTAATATTGTTAACTATTTATATTTTTAACTATATTTACTGCGTTATACTGATTAAATGAAAAACAGGAATTTGTTTTACGAGGCGCCACTAGGGCTTCATTTTAGCAACCTCGCTAAACAATATTTAGGTGTGATTACCAAGAAACTTTCCCATCTTGACCTGGAAAGGAGTTATTTTACAATCGTAGTAATAGAGCGTTTGGGGGGATCTGTTACCCAACAACAGTTGGGCGACTATATATGTAAGGACAAAGTTTCCATGGTAAGAATCGTTGATTATCTTTCTAAAAAAGGCTATGTGAAGAGAAAGAAAAACAAGGAAGATCGGAGGGAGTACTTTATTGAACTTACGGAAAAAGCTTACAAAGCATTGCCTGATATAAAAACAGCCTTGAAGGATGCTAACAATGCGACCTTCAAAGATATATCCAGTGAGGATATACAAACTTTTTATACAGTCCTTGAAAAATTAGTATGCAATCTGTCTGTTTTGCCAGCAGACAAAGTAGACCTGAATTACAGAAGAATAAAACAATAATTTTCATGAAAACAAAAGTTATAGCCTTGCTATTAATTGCTGTAGTTATTTTGATTGTAGTATTTTTTAAGCCCTGGAAAGTACAAGGGCCTGAAGCAGCTCCTAATAAACCTGCCTCTGTAAAAAGTGCAGCTGTTGCTGTAAATGCTGTGATTGTAAAGCCCGAACGATTAAAAAATAATATTTACTCTACAGGTACCATTCTTGCAAACGAAGAAGTAGAGTTAAAAAGTGAAATTGCAGGAAGGATTACCGGTATTTATTTTAACGAAGGTGGTTCTGTTACCAAAGGGCAACTGCTTGTAAAAATCAATGATGCTGATTTTAAGGCGCAGCTTAGCAAAATACGATTACAGGAAAAACTGGCTATACAGGAAGAAGAGCGTAAACGTCAACTGTTAGAAATTAAAGGCATTAGTCAGGAAGAATACGACAGGGCTTTAAACCTGGTAAATACTTTAAGAGCTGATGCTGCCTTACTTGAAGCCCAGATTGCTAAAACGGAAATCAGAGCTCCTTTCAGTGGGGTAGTTGGCTTACGGCATGTAAGCGAAGGAGGGTTTATCTCCCAAACTACTTTAATTGCTACTATGCAAGAGTTAAACCCGGTGAAAGTTGAATTCAGCATCCCTGAAAAATATGCCTATATTGTTAAAAAAGGATCAACCATTACTTTTACAACTGCTAATAATGACCGAAAGTACACAGGAAAAGTTTATGCTACCTCTACACAAATAGATCCTAATACCCGGTCGTTAACTTTGAGAGCAACTGCCAATAATGCCGACTTATCACTTACTCCGGGGGCTTTTGTTAAAATAGAATTTACTCTGGATGAAATCAATAATGCCCTGTTGGTACCTTCGGAAGCTGTAGTCCCCATCCTCGGTGGTCAGAAGGTTTATGTGGTTAAAAATGGTAAAGCGGTTCCTGCGAAAGTAGAGACTGGCATTCGTACCGAAAAAGAAGTTCAGATTACCTCAGGATTATCACCTGCTGATACTGTAGTGATTACCGGACTTTTACAAATACGAGACAATGTCGATGTTCAAGTAAAAGAAATTGTTGACAAAGATTCGTTAAAGATTTCTTCTCAAACAAATTAATGCCATGAATATCTCTTCATTAAGTATAAACCGCCCGGTACTGGCTACCGTGCTTTCTATAATCATCTTAATATTTGGAGTAATCGGATTTACCTTTCTGGGAGTTCGTGAATTTCCAAGTGTTGACCCTCCGGTAGTTACAGTTACCACTAACTATACAGGAGCCAATGCGGATATTATCGAATCTCAGATTACTGAGCCTTTGGAAGAATCTATTAATGGTATATCCGGTATACGTTCACTAACCTCTGTAAGTAGTGACGGCAGAAGCACGATTACCGTGGAGTTTAATCTGGGTATAGACATGGCAGATGCCGCCAATGACGTGAGGGACAGGGTATCAAGGGCGGTAAGAAATTTACCACAGGACGCAGATCCACCAATCGTGGTAAAATCAGATGCTGATGCCGGGGCAATTCTTTCTGTTACCCTGCAGAGCGATAAGAGGAATTTGTTGGAACTTACAGAAATAGGAAACAATATATTTAAAGAAAGGCTTCAAACCATTCCGGGAGTAAGTGAGATCAGAATTTGGGGAGAAAAGAAATACGCCATGCGTTTACTCATTGATCCGGCAAAACTATCTGCTTACCGATTAACTCCTCTGGATGTAAGAAATGCCCTACTGGCAGAAAATGTCGAATTACCTTCGGGTAGAATTGAAGGATACCGGACAGAGCTTACTGTTCGAACCTTTGGAAGATTGACTACTAAAGAAGATTTTGATGAACTTATAATTAAAGAAGAAGAGGGAAGAGTAGTAAAACTAAAGGATATTGGAGAAGCCATCCTTGCCCCGGAAAATGAGCGTTCCATCCTGAAAGGTAATGGCGGCCTTCCAATGATTGGTATTGCTGTTACTCCTCAGGCTGGTTCTAACCACATAGAAATAGCAGATGAGTTTTACAGAAGGCTGGAGCAAATTAAAAAAGAGATTCCTGATGATATTAAATTGGGAATGGCTCTTGATACTACCATTAATATTCGAAAAGGTATTCTGGAGGTAGAGGAAACTATCTTTATAGCCTTCTGCCTGGTGGTGCTTGTTATTTTCTTTTTCCTGAGAGACTGGAGAACCACCTTAATTCCGGTAATTGCTATTCCTATATCTTTGATCGCTACCTTCTTTATAATGTATGTAGCAGGATTCTCCATTAATATCCTTACCCTGTTAGGAATTGTACTGGCAACGGGACTGGTGGTAGATGATGCTATTGTTGTGTTAGAAAATATTTACCATAAGATCGAGCATGGTATGGATCCGGTACAAGCCGGGCATGAAGGATCAAAAGAAATATTCTTTGCGATTATATCTACTACTATTACGCTTGCTGCCGTATTCCTTCCCATCATTTTCCTTGAAGGAGTAACCGGTAGATTATTCCGTGAGTTTGGTGTGGTAGTGGCAGGATCAGTTGTTGTTTCCGCATTTGTGTCTTTGACACTTACACCTATGTTAAGTGCCAAATGGCTTAAGAAGAAAGAACGAACCAGTGCCTTCTATGTTAAAACAGAACAATTTTTTAACTGGCTGACCAACTCCTATAACGGATCGCTTAAATCCTTCATGAATAACAGATGGGTGGCTGTTGTGATCATGATAATCTCAACGGGTATCATCTTTATAATTGGTATGAAAATACCATCCGAATTAGCTCCGTTAGAAGATAAGAGCCGTTTACAGATCATGGCTACAGCACCTGAAGGAACCTCTTATGAGTTAATGGCTCAATATATTGACACGCTCATTGCCATTGTAGATACACTGAAAGAAAAAGAATCCATATTATCGGTAACGGCACCGGGGTTCGGAGCCTCTGTTTCCGTTAACTCTGGCTTTGTAAGACTTACCTTAACTCCTCCCGACCAAAGGGAAATCACACAACAACAGTTAAGTGATAAATTAACGGGCATAATTAGGAAATATAATTTTGCCAGAACCTTTGTTGTTCAGGAACAAACGATAGGAGGTGGAAGGAACTCCGGATTACCTGTACAATATGTGATTCAGGCACCGACTATAGAAAAGCTGGAAGAGGTTATTCCTGAGTTTATGCAAAAAGCACAAAACAGTCCGGTGTTTGAAGTGGTAGACCTTAACCTGAAATTCAATAAACCGGAAATAACCATAGAGATTGACCGGGAAAGGGCCAGAGCTCTTGGGGTTACAGTAATGGATATTGCACAAACTCTCCAGTTATATTTTAGTGGCCAGCGATTTGGATATTTTATAATGAAAGGGAAGCAATATCAGGTCATTGGCCAGGCCAACAGGACTAACCGCGATGAGCCATTGGATTTAAAATCTATTTATGTTCGAAATAATAAAAATGAACTTATACAACTGGATAACCTGGTGAAGATTTCTTCCAAGAGCAGCCCGCCACAATTGTATAGATATAATCGCTATGTTAGTGCTACCGTTTCTGCTGCAACTGCCACCGGTATTACTCTTGGGCAGGGAATAGAAGAGATGGACAGAATTGCGGCTGAAGTTCTGGATGAATCCTTTTCTACAAGCCTTGCCGGAACTGCTAAAGAGTTTGCCGAAAGTACGAATAGCCTTATGTTTGCGTTTTTACTGGCTTTGGTACTCATCTATCTGATTCTTGCTGCACAGTTTGAAAGCTATATCGATCCGTTGGTGATTATGTTTACAGTACCAATGGCTATTGCAGGAGCACTGCTTTCTTTATGGTTTTTTGACCAAACGCTTAATATTTTCAGTCAAATTGGAATTATCGTACTGATAGGTATAGTAACCAAAAACGGGATTCTTATTGTTGAGTTCGCCAATCAGCGAAGGGAAGAAGGCCTCTCTGTAAGAGAAGCTGTTATTGAAGCGGCTACTCAACGATTGCGGCCTATTCTTATGACGAGTTTGGCAACTATATTAGGGGCCTTGCCTATTGCCATGGCTATTGGGGCTGCATCTCAAAGCCGTGCCCCAATGGGAATAGCAATTATAGGAGGTTTACTATTCTCCCTGGTGCTTACGCTTTTTGTAATACCAGCATTGTATACCTATTTTACAAAAGATACAAAAGTTAAAAAAGAACAAGATGTATTGTTGGAGCAGTAATATGAAGCGCACATATAAAATTTTTCCATCACTATTTTTTATTCTGCTTTCTCTGGCTTCATATAGTCAGGATACGCTAAGTGTTGAAGATGCGGTACGAGTAGCTCTGGAAAATAATTATACCATTCAGTTAGTAAAAAATGATGTTGCTATTGCTGAAAATAATAATAACATCTATAACGCCGGATTTTTGCCTTCCGTAATTGCGTCGGGAAGTCAGGATAATTCCATTAACAGTGTCAGGCAACGCCAGATTTCCGGATTGGAAAGAAGTGTAGATAATGGAGTAGGAAGATCGATCAATGGTTCTGTAATGATGGACTGGACTATCTTCCAGGGATTTAATATGTTCATTGCCAAAAATACGCTTGAGCAATTGCAAGGCGTAGAAGAGATGCAGGCAAGAATTACCATTGAAAATGCAGTATCTTCTGTAATAGTTGCTTATTTTGAAATTGTTGCAGGGCAAATGAGAAGAAGAGTATTGCTGGATGCGGTGAGCCTTTCTAAAGAAAGAAAAGACCTGGCAGAATTTAAATTAAAATTAGGTTCGGCATCGCAAATAGATTTGTATCAGGCTACGGTAGACCTTAATGCTGATAGTTCCGCACTGTTACAGCAGGAAGCTGTGCTTAAAGCACTTAAGGCAGATTTAAATCTGTTGCTTGGAAGAGACCCGGCAACGGCATTTGAAGTGGTTGAGGTACTACCATTGAATACTGATATTAACTTTGCTTCAACGCTGGAAAAAGTTAAAAATCAAAACTCACAAATATTTCTTGCGAGAAGAAATTTAACCTTAGCAGAGCTAAATACACAATACTGGAAAAACCAGTATTTCCCGTCCATCAGTCTTTACGGGGGATATAATTACGTAAGGTCCGAAAATCCTTCCAGTATCTTCGTATTCAATAAAACCTACGGGCCCGTATATGGAGTGCGTGCTTCATTCAATATTTTTAACGGTTTCGCCAATAAGAGAAATCTGGCCAATGCCAGGATAATGCAGAAATCCGGAGAGTTACAGTTAAAGCAGGCTCAATTGGAGGTAGAAAACGATTTCTACAAAGTATATACTTCTTATGAAACCAGCCACCAATTACTAAAACTGGAAGAGGCAAATGTAAAAGTGGCACGTGAAAATTTTAACATTGCTTCAGAAAAATTCAAACTGGGCGCTATTGACAATATAGAGTTACGTGTTACTCAACAAAAGTTGATTGATGCAGAGAATCGATTTGTCAATGCACAATATCAGGCAAAAATCGCTGAAACGGAGATTTACCGGTTATCGGGAGTGTTGTGGGGCTTATAGCCCTAACCATAATATTTAAATGAATCGCTAAGAGCGGAAGATTAATACAGGGATGTTCCATTTAATCTTCCGCCCTTAATTTTTATGGGTGATAAGGATTGGTATAGAAGTTAACTGAAAAGGAGCGATTTACAGCATTCTTCTATTGGTAGCATAAAAAATGGCTGTTTTTTTGTATAATCACCTTTCAAGAGGCCATATTAGTTTTTGAAGTATGCTTCTTTTTTAATTCAACCTACTTTTGTAGATTTCAAACGATATTTAAATGCATAATTATGAAAAAATTATTCTCCGCTAAAATCAACGAGGCATCTGTCCATATTTCTCTTTTATTATTACGGGTTTTTGTTTCTATTTTTATGATCACTCATGG
>DATCKK010000354.1:0-1607 GCA_036562325.1 Cytophagaceae bacterium
TGCCCTTTGAATGCCTCAGCATCTCTGCTAATTACAGCACCCGGATCATTTGGATTGGGTCCATGGTAGGCCTTAAAGTTTTTATCTTCAAAAGACATCCATCGGTGACGGAAGAAAACAGTTGTAGAACTGGAAATCGCGAAGTCACAACCAAAGCCCAGAGCTTTTCCAACCTGGTTTCTTGGCAACATAGTTACAGGATCCACTTCGGTAGAGCTGTTACCAAGTATTCTTTCATAGCCAACATAAGTAGAGACAATCAATGTCCTGCTTAATTGATAGTAGGCTTCAAGCTCATTATAGTAAGCTCTGATAAATGCATCAGGAGTAAAGACTGTAACAGGTGAAAACTCTTTTTGCGCTGACTGGAAAGATCCCAGGTAGTTTATGTATAAATCTTTATTGAATAATTTGGTTTTATATTTTACCTGAGCATCGATGCCATTGAAGTGTCTTAAAAACTTGGCACTTGAATCCGCGTTAAGTAACGCCGGATCATCAATTTTAACTATTTCATAAGCACCTCTGTAAAAAGTACCTATTCTTCCATTCGGCCCTAACTGTCCAGGATTGGGAAACCAAAGCGGAAGCCTGCCCCACTGAAGCCCGTTTATCCGATGGCTAAAACTTAACTGCGTTCCGTTTTCCAGAGTATCCATTTCGCTGCTGAACTGATTACCCAGGCTGATTTTAAATTTCTTTACCTCAAAGCTGGTATTAATACCAAACCCTCTTTGGTTGTTTGCTAAACCTCCGGGCCCCATTAAGCCGGCAGCATTGGGTACTAAAATTACCGCTGTAGGATTTTGAACATAACCATCATAAACTTCACGGATGGAGTTGTTGGTAAAGCTGGCCACATTATTGGTAAAATATTTTCCTATTTGGAAATACCTTAGTGAAAACGGTATTTTTGTCAAACTTTTCTCAAAGTTTAAATCGGCCACGATACCCTCTCCCCAAGCTTGCTTATAAGCCGGACTCTCATAACTACCCATACCCAACTCTCCGCTTAAGTTTAAACCTTTGATTAAGTTAAATGAAAACTCAGTGGTATAAACCTGCCATTTTACATCCCGCAATGAGTTAATACTATCAGAAGTTGCTGTAGAACTAAAAGTGTTTAAGCTTATTCTACTATCATTTTTTAATGCTTTGCTTAATTTAAGCCCAAAGTTATAGGAAGGCATCGTTGTATCCTGCCTTACAACACCGGCCAGATATTGGGTCTTTCCATAATATAAATCTACAGAAGTGTTAAAAGGCATATTCCAACCGTTTAACATGATACCTTTAAACCCTTGAGTTCCCCAACGCTGATCCTGATTTATTATACCTGTGTAGTAATAACTTGCATACCTGTTCTTTATATTACCAACAGGGTCCCAGGCGTTTCTTTCAAAAAGTGTATATCTGTTATAACCCACGTTAGAGCCAAACGTGAACATAGTAAGGTTCTTCCATTCAATTCCCCCATAAAGCAAACCAAAGTTTCCGTACTTGGTATTAGTGCTTCCCCGAAGAATCATATTGAAGTATGGGTTAATTATTCTTTTTTGAGTGGCAGCACCATTATATACAGTAAAAGGATTGGCCAACATTAATTC
>DATCKK010000370.1:0-1540 GCA_036562325.1 Cytophagaceae bacterium
CTATAAAGAATTATATCAAATTTGTTAATACGATAATACTGCACCGCGACAGCCTCAAAGCCGCCTTCCCTGAAAACACTCAACACCTTATCTCGAATAGCATTTTTGCTGCTTGGTCGCACAAGATTCACATTCTTGGCAGAAGCCCTTTCAAATGATGACTTCGTCAACACCAAGTAGTCGTTAAGTTTATTAACCAAATCCATGCCCTTTTCACTGTTTACAAGAAGAACAGAAACTCCATTGCTCGCATTAATTTCAGGATGTGCTTCAAGAATCCCCCAATAATCTCCTATTGTAAAATCACCTTGTCTATCACTGCAAGCATATTTGCATGTATAACAACAATCTCGGTACAAAGTCGCCTTTAAGTAGTAGTAGTAGTAATTCAATATAGGAATAATAACCTCGCTCTGAACTTTACCATCTTTTTTATACGTAACTGATCCAAAACAACCATAACCCATTTTAGCTTTATCTCGAAAACGAAACTCCAAAATCTCCGCCCTCAGTCGTTTCCTCAACCATTGAATATATCCTGAAAAGAAAGCAGGGCTAGCCACACCATGGCAAATTAGATCCACAGTTAGCAAATTGCTATAGTCCTTTCTCAAGAATGCTTTTAGTCCGGCTATTTGGCATGGAGTACCTGTATAAAGAACTTGTCTACCCTCTTCAAGATGTTTTTTGACCTGTAAGAAAGTGGAGCCTACTTCACTTTGTACATACTTAGAGCCCTGCAACTTTCCTATTTCTGAAAAAGACTCAACACCAACATGAACAGCTTTCAAGTCTTGATTTAGCGTACAGCCAAATACAACACCCTTCTCAGATAGTACAACTTGTGCAATAGCCGAAAATGCCCCCCCTGAACTACTGTTCTTGAGAACACATTCATCCCTATGAATTGCGGCATACGTAGCTAATGGTCTGCCATCGGACACTGGAATTTCAATTGGACAAATTCGCTGACAAAGTCCACACATCGTGCATACTTCCGCGTTTACTGCGGGATACAAAAACCCATCCTGGTCTGGACACATCTCAATAGCCTGCGTTGGACACACGCTTTTGCAAGCAGTGCATCCTGTGCATTTCTCTTTATCTGTATATGGAGTAATCATGTGTTTAGCTCCTTTGCTTTGGGGTAACCTTCATTAACTGGGCAACTTCGGAAACGGTTAATAGTTCCTGCATTATTTCTCCCTCCTTTCTCCATGTTTGTCTAATTTTGTCATTTATTGTCTTGTCCTAATTTTAACGGTTTTAATATGAAAAGTAAAGGATTTAACTTTTTTTTCATACAAGATTAAAAAGCCCTGTTCCAGTCTATGGTAGAACAGGGCTCGTAACTTCAATTCTATGCCACCTAATTGGCCCTATATGCTGTTTTAAGGTGATGGAGAATAACTTTGTATGGGGGAAGGCTTTTTGAAGGCTTTTTCAATGGCTTAAAATGGCAAATAAATTGGTAGTAAGGTAATTACAGATTCGAATATTTCGTCAGGTATTAACGGTTTTAACTTTGGTGTTTCTTTTA
>DATCKK010000372.1:0-2304 GCA_036562325.1 Cytophagaceae bacterium
CCATGAACCTGACATAACTTTTGAAGATATTGTTTTAGTATGGGAGTCTTTTCTTCTACATACCGGTGGTGTTTTTTTTCAATATATTCTGCAAGCAGGTCAATAGGCCATGCGTTGTAGTCTATAGTGTCGCCATCTTGCCGGTTTACCAGCTGGTTAAGTTCATTCAGTAAAAAGTTTTCATCTATATGCTTTGATTTGCATACTTCATAGATACTTACATTTCCTTTGCAGCAAAAGTCAATACCAAACTTTTCAAACACTTCGGCAGTTCTGTAGTCTTCAGCGACTATTTCACCTACCTTTTTTTCTTTTGAAATATTCATAACAATGTTGTTTTATGGTTTAAAATTCCCCAATTGTCTTTTTCTGTTTCACTCCATAGCGCTGGAAAAAATCTGCGTCTTTGAAATTTGGGATGCAAATATTTTTTCCATTCCGAGCTTCCTGTCGAAGTTTTATTTTCTCCTTTTTTATCTAAAAAATGTTTAGCAATATCTAAGTGTACCAAGGGCCATTCAATATTGTAAAGCTGGTCAAACTCACGTAGCTTATGACAAAGCTCATGAGAAGGATTGGCAATACGTTGTATTTTATCTTCCAGTGTCTTACCTTTTATTTTTTTAGCTAAGGTTATAAAGCTTTCCAGGTACTTCTCTTCAAACTGTTGAAGTGTATAGGTTTTTTCTCCGGTATTTTTATTAACTCCCGCATCTTTCCAGTAAATAACATCAAAGCATTCTTTAATCGTAGATTTGGATGATAATCTTTTTTTACCTTCCTCATTGATCAGATTTTCTATTCGAGTGCAATACAATTCGATGTATCTGAATTGCGCGCTTTGGAATCCACTGGCAGGAGTTAATGTGTATCGGAATTCATTATAATCTTCATAGTTAATGCCTTCTTTCATACTTTTGAAAAAGGCTATTAATAGTTGGGTATAGTTGTTGGCACGGGTAAGTTTTTTAATGATTAATTCTTCTGATGGATTGTTGTCACCTGTAATTTGTTTTATTTCAATTAATATTAGTTTAAGTAATAATTCGGTTATTTGGTTATAAAGAATAAAGGCTTCTTCGTCTTTATAATTGGTACGTGGTTTTTGTAAGGAAAGCAAAGTATCCGTTTCTATGTAGTCCCAGTATGTAATCGGTTTAGAGTAATACAATCCTTTTAAATAAGTTAGCGGGTTCTCACCCATCTGTTGATATTTCTCTATGATTTCCTTAAGTAAGTTATCCTGATTCATTGTAGTTGTTTTAATAGTTTTCACACATACCGGTTTATACTAATATTATAAGTGATTTACGAAGGAATCGATATTATAAATATTCCGATGAATCTTTTCGTAAATATTCTATTTTATATATAAACATCTCTGCCATTCTTTCTGCACGCCATTTGGCTTCATTGGCTATTGTTCCTGTAAAGTGTTCATCAACCGTTTGATTAAAGAGCATTTTCCATCGGTCAAAATGTTCTTTGTTTACCGGTAATTTGGCATGAGGAACGAATGGGCTTCCAAAGTAGGTATGTTCTTCCAGTAGTATGGTTTGCCAGAATGTATACATTTTTTGAAGATGTGCAGGCCATTGATCTTTAATTACATTATTAAATATATCTGCAAGCAAATCATCTTTTCTTACTTTGGTATAAAATGAATCTACTAAAATTTTTATATCATCCAGTGTAGAAATTTCTTTTACTACCATTATCAAAAGAAGGATTTATATAGATCGGAAGTCCAATACATAATGAAATAAAACATAGCAAACCCTGCAAAGCCTATGAGTGTTGCCCATATCCAAGCAGGAATCCCTTTAGGGGTTTCTGATCCTGTAACGATGAATACATCATTTCTTTCACTGCCGTATGCATTGATAGTTATAGGTATTTGCTCGTCTATTATTTCATTATCTTTTAAACCAACAACAGATATGGAAGGACCGTTTCGAACTTCAAATGGAATCGTTTTAATACCCTCCACTCCATTGGTGGATTTTGCGATCACTTTCAGTTGATGTTTGCCATCAGGAATTTTGGTGGTATCAAATAGAAACCTGACGGGAGAAGTAAACTCTGCAAAGGGAACAGGGTCGTCGTCAAGAAAGAGTTTTATCATTCTGTTATCTTCCATCATATCCATCGTTTAGATTTAGAACACAATTTTTAATATGGTTAGGATCATTTTCATTGGGCCTGATCAAATATTTAATGCTGTATAACAATGTGATAGTAACCAGGATAACAGCGGCCCATATGATGATATAATCGGAATAACCTTCGGGCCCTGTACCGTGA
>DATCKK010000374.1:0-7034 GCA_036562325.1 Cytophagaceae bacterium
GCTTGTAATCTTTTTCAAAACTGATAATAAAACATGCAGGGAGTAATAAAAAGTATAGATTGTCTTAAGAACTTCCCTCTCTTTCAGGACATCGATGACGAATATTTGGAAGAGATTTTTGAAAGTAGCAATATTATCAGATTTAAAAAAGCTCAATGTATATTCTACGAGGGTACCCGTCCTCAGGGTATTTATTGCATACTTCAGGGCAAACTTAAAGTTGTAAAGCTTTGTCCTGAAGGTAAGGAGCAAATCATAAACCTTGTTAAAGAAGGTGATGTGCTTGGTTTGCGTTGTGTAATGACCAAAGAAGAGTATACCAATTCTGCCATTACCCTTGAAGAGGCAGATATTTGTTATATTTCTAAAGACAAATTTTTTGAAATTATACAAAAGAACCCCTCGGTTAATAAGTTGGTAATTGAGTATGTATGCAAGAAACTGGATATGCTTGAGAATAAAATAATTCACCTTTCTCAAAGATCCGTAAGAGAACGGCTGGCGATTAACCTTCTTTTGCTAAACCAGTATTTCGGAATTCCCAAGAATAATGGTATTTTGATAGATGTGTCTCTTTCCCGGGAAGAAATGGCCAATCTGGTTGGTACTGCTACAGAGACGGTAATACGCTTGTTGTCCGAATTTCGGAGAGACGGAATTGTGAATTTTTCAGGCAAAAAAATGACCATTACAAATCTTGCCAATCTCAGGAAGATAACGGACGTGTTTTAAAATATTTTCTGCTACCACTTTCCTTTCAACAAACTTTGAGAAATTCATGTTATTGATAAAAGACCTTCAGTAATATGGATCAGCTTCTTGTACCCGTAGATTTTTCAGACTATTCCAGACATGCATTGGAAGTAGCAGTTTACATAGCTTCTAAAACAAAGTCACCTGTCAAACTACTTCATGTGGTAGAAGCTGCCTATACTCCAACAGTTGGCGTTACCGGCGATATTGTTTTTGATGATGACCTTTATCAGGAGTATGTGAAGCGGATGATGGAGAAAGCTGAAAAAATATTAAAGGCCTATGTAGAAACCTTAAAGTCCAAAGGGGTAATAGCCAGTTGGGAGGTATTGGCAGGAAGAGCATATTCTGTAATAGCCGATCAGTTTAAGCAGGAGGGCAGGGGCCTTATTATACTTGGAAATAAAGGCGTCACAGACGATGACAGTTTTTGGATCGGATCAACTGCAGATAAAGTAATACGCAGGGCAAAAGTTCCTGTACTCACCGTGAAAGGCAAGAAAGGGAAATTTCAAATTAAGAACATAGTATTCGCTTCTGATTTTAGTGAAGAGGCAAGTCCTGTTGCAAAGCGGGTTCATCAGTTAGCACTACTTTTCGATGCAAAGATACATTTGCTGATGGTTAATACACCTGATCACTATTTGCCGGAAAGAAGGTCGGAGAAAATACTTAAACAATTTGCAGAAGCCAATCAGCTTACACAATATTCTGTTAATACCCATTATGACGAAACAGAAGAAGAAGGGATTGTGCATTTTGCTAATCAAATAAGAGCTGACATTATAGCTATGGGTACGCATGGAAGAAGGGGATTAGCTCATCTTATTAAAGGGAGCATTGCAGAGGATGTAGTGTTGCATTCCTCCATTCCTGTATTAACATTTAATATTAAATCGGAAAATAAACTTCTTAAATCTTCGGGAGAAAGTGCGAAAAGGGAGTCTGGTACTCTAAAGAAGAAAGAGAGCAGAAAAAACTGAATCTAACCCAAGGGAGGAATGTACTTTCTGCTCTGTTCCAATTGTATAATTAGCATTAACTGTCTTTACAAGGGATTTTCTTTAAGTCCTCAGGAGTATCTATGCCAAAAGTTTCATACTCTGTAATGGCTACTTTTATAGAATATCCATTTTCAAGCCATCTCAATTGTTCTAATGATTCTGCGAGTTCCAGTGTGGAAGGCTTAAGTTTGGCAATTTCTTTTAATACATCGGTGCGATAGGCATAGATACCTATATGTTTGTAAAACGTATGTTTTGTGAGCCAGTCATGAGCAGGAATACCTCTTAGGAAAGGAATGGTTTGTCGGCTAAAATAAATAGCCTTGAAGTCAGGCCCGAAAACTACTTTGGGGGTATTAGGATTGAATAAAGTTTGTTCATCGGTAATGGCTTTGGCTAAAGTAGCCAGTTGTACCTCCGGTGTTAATGCCTTGGCCAGCAGGTCGATTTGTTCAGGTTGAATAAATGGTTCATCGCCCTGTATGTTAATCACAAAGTCAAACTCCTCATTAAGCTTTTCCAAAGCTTCACAGCATCGATCTGTCCCGCTTTGATGTGCTTCACTGGTCATTATGATATGGTCAGTGAAAGTTTTAACATGATTTAGTATATTATCATGGTCAGTAGCAATTATTACTTTACTTAATGACTCTGCTTTTGAGGCCTGTTCAAAAACTCTTTGCACCATTGACTTCCCATTGATGTCGGCCAGTGCTTTGGCAGGGAATCGTGTAGATGCATATCGTGCAGGTATTATCCCTAATATTTTCATTCTGCTTTTTTGACTTTTAATGAACCGGTTGTTATTTCTATGACTTCAACTTCTGTATCTTTCTCTATGAAATCTCCTCTCGAAAACGCATCATAAATTTTGCCTTCGATAAGCACTTTACCACTGGGCCTTAATACCGTGTGGGCAATACCTCTTTTGCCCAGCATGTCTGAAGTGTAAATGGTAGATACATAACCTTCACTGGATTGGAGCTTATCTGCGAGAGCCATACGTTCAAAAGTTTTACTTCTTAAAAACCTTCCCCCGGTGGCTATAATTATAATTACGGCAGCGGAAATGCTACTTAGAAGAACAGTTACAGCCTGTCCTAAGTCAGCGGAAGATACGAACTGAAAATCAAAAGCATCATTGTTGATCATCACCAACAGTAATGATCCTATGGTGAGTGTAATTCCGGCAATGCCGGCAACTCCGAAGCCGGGTATAAAAAATAGTTCAGCAATAATGAGTAAGACTCCTATGACGAATAATACGATTTCCCAATTCTCGGCAAAACCATTTAGATAAGAAGGTACAAAGTAGAGTACTGCTGCCGTAATGGCGGCAATTAGTGGAAATCCGACACCAGGTGTTTGTAATTCAAAGTATATTCCACCAAGTATAATCATGATAAGAATACTTCGCAGTATCGGGTTTAAAAAGAAGGCAATAATTTTATCGATGGATGATAGTTTATAGCGAACCAGTTCATAGTTTTCAATATTATTTAGCTTTAATATCTCTTCGATCGAAGTAACTTTGGCTTCGCAATAATTATTGGCAATAGCTTCATCCGTGGAGTAGGAGAGTACATCTCCATTTTGAACGATAGTATCTTCCTCGGTAAAATTACCTACCATGGCTTCGGCAATTTTAGGGTTCCTGTTTTGAGCTTCGGCCGTAGAACGCATCATTGACCGCATATAAGCCTGATACTTTTCAGGAGCAGGTTGTCCGTCTTGTGTTACAACCGTGGCAGCTCCAATGTTAGAGCCGGGAGCCATGTATATACTGTCGCAGGATATAGCAATGAGTGCGCCTGCAGAAGCAGCATTTTTGTTGATATAAACAAAAATAGGTTTGGGGAAATCCAGAAAAGCAGTTCTGATTTTGTCTGCATCGTTAACTGCTCCTCCATAAGTGTCCATATCTACGACTACATAGTCCGCCTCATTGTTTTGGGCTTCCTGAAGGCCCAGTTCCACATAACGGCTCATGCGCGGATCAATATCCTCTCGCATAGTGAGTACATATACTTTCTTTTTATCACTTTGGCCAAAAGCGAGAGAAACCGATGTTAGTTGTATTAAAAATAGTGCAATTAGAAGGATAAAGCCTTTTTTATTAAAAAAAATTAGCTTATTCCATGTATCTTTGTTGCTCATAAAAATTTTGAATTTGCCTTAAAATACGAATAAAAGAATTGCCCATACAAAAAAAATCTTTTTTTTCTTTCTCTTTTACCGGCCAGGTCTGGAAAGTTTTGGCGGATACTGTTAACCCTATTATTGCTCTTGAATTAAGAAGCGGAGAAACGAGGGAAGTTGAATTTGCTGCGATCGATGTGTTTGTCGGAAATATGCTGTGGAAGGGGAATCCTGCAAGTGAAAACTGGTGGCCCGGGCTTAAACAGGTGATCAATGGTTTGTTAATTATTCAGGGATATAAAGAAGCACAACAGCCTGAACCTAAGGGAATATGGGTGTTAGGGGCTGCAAATGGCCAGCTTCTCTGGAATAATGATTCAGCGGTATTGATGGCAGGGAACGCAGAAGAGTTAATCCTGCAAACAAGTGGAGAAGAAAAGAAATATGTAAAGGTTGATCCTCATAGCGGAACGATAATTGAGGAGATTGCAAATGGAGAACATATTCCATTTATTGTACCGGCAAAAGCATCGGTACTGCCTTCCGGCCATTATACTTCAGAAAATATTTATTTTCAAAGGTTGGCTGAATTTGTGAAAATAATTACCGGATTAGAGCCTGTTAAGGCAATTGATTATTTAGAAGTTAATAATTATATCATTATTTCGTTTTATATTTACAATAACGGAAAACTGAATAATGAACTTTTGGTTTCTGACCAGGATGGACAAATACTATTCAGAGAACTAATTGGAGAAGAACTTTCCGGTGTTGGTTTGGAAACTTTTTTTGTTTTCAATAACAGGCTGGTTTTTATCAAGAATAAAAAAGAGTTAATGATCTATGAATTGTAAAATGAACCTACTTGTTCCGGCGGTGTTGTTAATGTTTGCAATCTTTGTGAAATCAGGATTTGCTTCGCCTCTGGATTCTATAGGAATCGAGAAAAAAAACGGAAAAGTATATGTGCTGCATAAGGTAGAAGCGAAAGAAACTCTTTACTCTATATCCCGAAAATATTCTACAACAGTAGATGAAATAAAAAAAGAAAATCCTGAGCTGGCTACACAGGAACTGAAAATAGGGCAAGTAATAAAAGTGCCGTCTAAACATAGTGTTACTACCGGGACATCTACTGCGGCAGTGAAGAAGCATAAAGTAGCTCCCAAGGAAACTTTATATTCAATTTCCAAAGCATACAATCTTACTGTGCAGGAATTGAAAGACCTGAACCCTGGCCTGGATGTAAGTAACCTTCAGGTAGGGCAGGAGTTAGTGGTAAGCAAGTCAGTTAGTTCTTCAACTACAACAAATAATCAGAGTGCCAATACAACAAGCACTACAAACAATCAAAGTACCACCACGAACACTACGGTTGGGAAGTCTACGGGTAAAAAACACGTGGTAGCTGCCAAGGAAACTTTGTTTTCCATTTCACAGAAATATGGTATCACCGTAGATGAGTTGAAAAAAGCAAATGCTGGTTTGACGACAGATTTAAAGATTGGCCAGGAGTTAAATATACCTGCAACAACTACTGCTAAGGCAGAAGAAAAAAAAGAAACTTCGGTGGTAAAAGAAACTAAAACCGAAACCACTCAGGTAAGAACATCTAATGGAAATTTTGAAAAGATAGAAGAAACAGGATTTGCCGAAGTTATTGAAGATAATACCGGTTCCCCTAAGTTTCTTGCTTTGCATAAGACCGCACCGGTGGGTACCATTATTCATGTTACCAATGAAGCTAATGGCCAAAAAGTATTTGTGCGAGTAATAGGAAAGCTCCCTGACAATGGTTTGAATGACAGAGTTATTATTAAAATTTCTCAAAAAGCTTTTGAAAGGTTGGAGTCTGTAAACAAAAGATTTCCTGTAGAATTGAGTTATATTCCTTGATGTTTGACCTTCAAGCTTACCTGGAAGAAAAGTATGAGCAGTTTAACTGCCCGGACTTTATAGAGTTTGATCCTATAAGTATTCCTCATAAGTTTTCAAAAAAGGAAGATATTGAAATTATGGGCTTCTGGGCTGCTGTGCTTGCATGGGGACAGCGGATAACCATTATCAATAAATGTAATCAATTGATTGAGTTGATGGATGGAGCTCCTTATGATTTTGTAATCAATCATTCCGGAAAAGATCTGAAACGCTTTGTTTCATTTAAACACCGGACTTTTAATGATACCGATACTCTTTATTTTATTAGGTTCTTCCGCCATTTTTATAAAAAACATAATTCATTGGAAGAAGCATTTTTACCTGATAAAGGTCCATTGCGGTCGATGGAAGAAGGGCTAACTCTTTTTCACGAACGTTTTTTTGCTTTGGAAGACTATCCCGAAAGAACCAGGAAGCACATCGCTACTCCTGCAAGAAATTCTGCCTGTAAACGATTGAATATGTTTCTGCGATGGATGGTAAGAAAAGATAACAAAGGGGTGGATTTCGGTATCTGGAAAAAAATAAAACCTTCCCAATTGGTTTGTCCGTGTGATGTGCATGTAGACAGAATCGCCAGAAGACTTGGGTTAATAACCCGTAAACAAACCGATTGGCATACAGCCGTGGAGCTTACCGAACGCCTTAAAGAGTTTGACCCTAAAGATCCGGTGAAATACGACTTTGCTTTATTTGGGATAGGGATAGAGGAGAAAAGTTTGTTTAAGGAAAAAGGCACAGAGATTAAACTTTAATTCAAGTATTTTCTTCAACTTACAGAAGGTGATTAGGTAGCTATTAAGATTGTTGTCTGGGGGTATTCTAAATAATTTTTTGTGTGGCGGGTATTTTGTTTGATAACCTCTACTATTTCTTTTCCATTCTAAAATCAACAAATCCTACCTGTTTTAGGTTAATCAAAAGAGAAAACAGGATAACTATGAACGAATCACAAATATTAACTGCAAGATCTATTATAGGTGATAAGGTTAGAAATGCAGAGGGGGTGGAACTGGGTGAAATCACGGAAATTCTAATTAACTCAGATACGGCTAAAGTAGAGTATGGAGTGTTGTCTTTTGGTGGATTTTTAGGGGTTGGAAATAAAAATATTGCTGTCCCCTATGAAGCATTTACTCTAAAAAATGATGAAGGATACTTTGTGCTGAATGTTGATCAGGAAACGCTGGAAAATGCCAC
>DATCKK010000381.1:0-7706 GCA_036562325.1 Cytophagaceae bacterium
CTTCAAAACTCACACTATACGTATCACCGCCTGGGGTATTATGAATCACCGTTTCAAAATTAATCTTTGAATCCGGAAAAACAGAAGTATAAAAACGAGCCGCCTCTTTGGCTTCTTTATCAAACCATAAATGAGGAATAATCTTTTGGATTGCCATAATTATTAAAATTTAAATAGTATAAAACGACATAATCTAAGAAACCGGCAGTATATAAAATGGTTTTAATAGCTCCGTAAAGATTATGTTCTTATTAGTAAAATAATAGAAATAACGGTAAAACGTCAAGAGGTGATAACGACAAAAACAGGTGCTATTACGACAAATAAAAATAAGAAGATAGTATAAAAACTTGTTTGAATAAAGTTAAGCGTTTAAATCATCTTCAAGATAATGATCCTATACTAGAAAGTTATTACACTTATCTGGCCATCGCTTTCTACAAAGGCTGATTTTACATCCTCTATCCTGTCAATGCCTTTACTACGTAAATGCTCCAGTAGTTCCAATTCAGTAATATACTCCCGTCTCATGTTCTTCCGGATTAATTTTCCATTCCTGATAATTTCTATGGCAGGAGCAGAAACTATTCGCTCTACTACAGGGAAATAATAACTAAAGATATTAATCATGTAATTCCATCCAACTATGGTTAATATAATAATAAAGCTATCTGTAATAGAAGTATAGTCCCCAAGAGAATGAGTAGCTGCTTCTGCAATTAAAATAACAAAAACCAGATCCATCGTCTCTAATTCCCCGCCTGTTCGTCGAGGAAGAATACGCAACAAAGCCAGTATTCCAATATATAGCACCGAACCTCGCAAAACTAGTTCCGCTGGGGAAGATTCCAGATGAAAGATTTTTGAAAAATCAATATTCCAAATATCCATGCTTATTTGCAGTTATGCATTTGCAAATAACTTTTCTTATAGGAACATGTTTAGCAGGAAATATCCTAAGCTGTATGAGGGCGGATTATTTATAAAAATAAAAACGTATTCTTACCAACTCGCAATTAAAAACACTTTACTATCTCCATTCGGTGTTATGTAGATTAGAAGGCAACCCAGGCAAATCTTATATAATTAAAACAATTTGTGTTACTCTGCCAATTCTATACTTTTAATTTCAGTAAAACTCGGAGTGGATAATGTTAAAGGCGCATTATCAATGGAAGGAGCTTCCATATAAGTTTTGTCCGTAACAATTCCGGTAACCTTTACTTTTTTTCCTTCATACTTCTTTACTTCTTCCGAAGGCCTTTTGGATTCAGGATTATATGGAGGAAGTAGTATTACTGACAAACTATCGTTTACTTCTATTTTATAATGGCCTGTATATTCCGTCTTTCCTGGTTTTTGATGAAGGCTTACCGGTTTATAAATACCGGTTACGGTAATTTCTTTACCTTGGTTTTGTTTTATTTCTTCAACAGATGTTATTCCGCTCATCATATTTCTCTTTTGGCATTGGCATAAAACAAAAGTAATTGCAACAATTACTATAACTATCTTTCTCATGCTTTTTCAATAGTCATGGTTGTAGGCGAGGTTCCATGTTGATTGGTGTCAGAATGAATATCATGAAACGTTTGTCCTTCTTTTACAGTGCCATACATAGCAAACTCCCACTTCTTGTTCTCCACAGAGGCATTGCCAACTGCATAGTTTTCCAATACTACCTTATCTTTGGTATCAGTACTTTCCATTACTACACCGCCCCAATGAAAGTTCCAGGTATTATTTTCATAACCGGCTACCGGGCTACCTCCGGATGAAGTAGTATATCCTTGTCCAATTTCCGGTGTGGCATAACGGTTTATGCCAAGTTCCTTATCAATGGAATCTCTTGTAGAAGAAGGAAGGCTGTTATAATATTCCCATAACTTTTCAGCTTTCTGATCTACCAGTGAATGATATTTGTCGGCAAGTGTTTCTTTTTCCGTATCGGTTTTTGCTTTACTATAGTCAGTCAGTACTTTGGAAATTTCTGTGTCGTATACTTTTGCACTATCCAATATTGACTTGATTTTGCTTTTTGTAGAGGTGCTGGTATTTACATCGCTGTATTTCTTATTGAGCCAGTTTTGCATGATCTCCGCTTTCATTGAAGAGGGAGAGCCGGAAGAAGTCTTTTCAAGAGTAGAACCATCCTTATAAATGGCTTTTCTGCTGGAACCACCGACAACTACCGAATTACTCTTTCCGCAATCGGCCCAAAGCTTCATCTTATTTCCTTTGGTGTTATTTTGTGTGTTTTTGGGAAGTACCTTTTTCAACTTTTCCTTTTTGTTGTCAAAGGTAAAAGTTTCCTCCGTTGATGTTTCTATCAATTCTATGCCTGAGCCTACTGCCTTTAATTTTGAATTGGCAGTAGCAACCATTCCCGGTTTGGCGTATAACAAATGGTTGGGATAACCAATTTTTACAGCAAGGCTGAGGTCATCGGCAATTTTAAATCGTTTGGATTTATGCTTCTTTATAAAATATCCTTGAGTTACCGCAGCACCGGAGGTACTGCTCTTTCCGGCAGACAAATTATTCTTCTCTCCTTTTAGCGCTTTTGCGCCCATTACATCTGCTTCTTTTTCCAGGGCAGGGTCATCATTTATTGCCTGGCCGTTAAGCTGGGTAGTCGGTGTTACTTTATTGCTTCGCTGTTGTACTACGTGCGTCATTTCGTGGGCCAGGAGCTGTTGTCCTTTTTCACTGGCAGGGTTGTATGTCCCGGGAGCAAAGTGAATATCGTTGCCGCGGGTAAATGCCTGAGCTTCCAATTGAGCCGCTTCTGAAGAATCTTTGTGAATTTTTACATCAGAGAAGTCCGTTGAAAAAGAATTTTCCATTTTGCCCTTTAGATCGCCAGGTAAAGTCGAAGAGAGTCCATTGCTGCTGTTTTCCGCTTCTTTTCTTTGGGCCACAGAAGTAGCATTATTGGACAAACCCAACAATCCATTATTCACCGGAAAAAGGTCTGTAGTGATTTCACTCACGGAACGCCCTTGTTTTGACAGGTCCTGATGTCTCCGAAATGCGTCTTCCGATTTTTGGCTGGAGATATAATTCATCTTCTTAATATAAGCTGGTTAGTCAGTATAGTATCTGAAATACTTATCAGTTGAGATACGGACAAAATTAAAATATTTTATATTACTTCAAAATCAAATGGTTAAATTTGAAAATGATATTAAGCGATCCCATTGAAATAAAGAATACCTGTCTTTTTCAGGATTTTGAAATCGTTCAAAACCTGATTAATCTCCGCATCCACGCGCTGATAGAAAAAGACTCTCCTGAACTCCTGCCTGAAAAAATCAACTTCTCCATTCCGGACGATTCGCCTTATGGAAAAATTATTCAAAAAAATAATTTAACAGCTTTGGAGAGAGTAACCCTGGCTATTGCACTTGCTCCTGCATTTTACCCTGGTTTACTGGACAATCTTGTTATTCTCTCTGCCAATAAAAGTCATGTAGTATCTTATGTAGGTGGCATTACCGGAAATACCAAAAACTATCATGGCATGATTCCGACTATAGAAACTGTATTATTTGTATTAGCCGGAAATGATCCTGCAAAAAGGATAGGTTTATTAAAGTATTTCTCTAACCACTCAAAACTGATACAGTATAATTTAATCGAATTTGGTACAGCCACTCCTATCGACCCGTTCACTGGCAAGGCAATCTTACCAACTCAGGAATTGGTGCACTATTTAACTACTTCCCAATTATTCAGGCCGGAATACTCTACTTCATTTCCTGCTACTTTGCTAGAGTCCAGACAAGAGTGGAGCGATTTGGTTTTGGATTATAAAACACAGGAAGAGATCGAAGAAATTAACGCATGGATAAAACATGGTAAAACTGTACTTTACAATTATGGACTGGCACAAAAAGTAAAATTAGGCTATCGTGCCTTGTTCTATGGCCCTCCGGGGACAGGTAAAACTTTGACCGCTGCTTTGCTTGGGAAATCCAATGGTATCGATGTATACCGGATTGATCTTTCAATGGTTGTATCTAAATATATTGGAGAAACAGAGAAGAATCTGGCAAATGTTTTTAACCGTGCAGAGAAGCAAAACTGGATATTGTTTTTTGATGAAGCAGATGCATTGTTCGGAAAAAGGACTCAAACCAAGGATGCTCATGACCGCTATGCCAATCAGGAGATATCATACTTATTACAACGAATTGAAGATTATCCAGGATTAATTATTCTGGCGACCAATCTTAAAAGTAATATTGATGATGCCTTCAGCCGGCGTTTTCAGTCTTTTGTGCATTTCCCCATGCCTGATGTAAATATGCGCCTGGAACTATGGCAAAATACCTTACCCTCGGATATGGTATTGGAGCCTAATCTTGATTTAAAATCAATTGCTGAAAAGTACGAACTGTCCGGAGGATCTATTACCAATGTTGTCCGTTATGTTACATTGATGGCAGTTAACCGTCAGGAAAATATTTTAAGAAAAGAAGACTTTTTAAAAGGCATCATAAAGGAATTCAATAAAGACGGAAAAACTATTTAAAGCTAAGGGTTTATTCTTAAGGGAAAATCAGTTCAGTCCACTATTGAGTATTGTTCTGATGGTATTTTCTCTTTAAATCTCAATTAATTGCTAAATATCAGTTTTTATAGTTCTAAAAAAAACTGCGAAATCCGGATTCTTCTCTTATATTTGAAGGTGGTGAACAAAGGTAGCTCAAAACGGCTTATGGCAATGTAAAATAAATCCAAAGACTGTTTGCTATTATTTATGTTACTTATAAAACGGATATAATAATGAAAAAAACCAGATTAATAGCGCTGATTGATTTTTCACTATACTCGCACGCTCTTATTGAACTTGCTTCCAGATGGTGTGAAATCGCCAATGCAGAATTACTTTTGGTTCATTCGACTCCTGTCCTAGTTCCGGCAATGGCCAGTCAAAATACCAAGGACGAAGTATTTGAAAGCGAAAAAAAAGAAATCATATCCAAACTTTCAAAATTGACAGGTGAAAAAGTCCCTTCAGCGGTTAAAGTAGATTACCTTGTTACCAATAAAGATTTGTTGGATATTTTGCCAGAGATAGTTAATCAGAATGATTATAATGATTTTCTGCTTGTGGGTGTGAAAGGAACGGGAATGTTAAAGAAGATCCTTATTGGAAGTACCGCAACCAAGATTATTGAAGAGTTAAATTATCCTACTATAGCTTTACCTTCTAAATTATGCGCCACTCAGGACAACAAATGTAATTTGCTTCCTGAAAAACTGATAGTAGCTCTAAGTTATAAATTTCCTCTGAATGAGGCCGCTTTTGCTAATTTTCTTACTACTTATAAGGGAAGCATTAAGAAGGTGGAATTTATGTCCGTGATCCAGTCAGATGAAACGGAGGAAATGGCTGGCCAATACCTTAACACTTTATCTGAAAAGTATAAAAATCAGGTTCCTGTTTCTTATAAGATCTTTAATGGAAAAGATGTTTATAATGAAATAAAAGAGTACGTAAGCCGGGAAAAAGACACATTGCTGGTAGTGCAGAAAGGCTCCCGCTCTTTAAAAGACCAACTCTTCAGAGAATTTCTAATTAACCGGATAGTCCACGATGGCTCCATGCCACTCGTGATTATACCACAATAATGGGTTGCTAGGCCCGCAGCCAAAGCAGAGAAGAAAGATAAATCAGATATAAAACCACAAAGGTGGTACCTTCTCTTCTTGACACCATCCGGTCACTTCTGAAAACGGGGTAGCATGCAATAGCTACTCCGGCTGCTAAAGGCAGATCGATCCATAAAATGTCCTCTCCTACATTTACTTCATTAGGAGCTACAGCACAGGTAAGGCCCAGTATAAACAGAATATTGGAAATACTGCTTCCTATAAGATTTCCTACTGCCACATCGCGATCATTTTTGATGGTCGCAACTATGGTAGTTGCCAGTTCAGGTGCCGAGGTACCTATGGCAACGATTGTTAATCCTATTACTGCTTCGGATACCCCCATGGATTGAGCTATACTGGCAGCTCCATCTACCAGAAGGTCAGCTCCAAGGATGGTTAAAGCTATTCCCGTTATCAGGAGCAGCGAATTAACAATCCAGGCCCCCGGAGTTATTTTCTTTACTAAAACTTTGGCATCGAACTCTTCTGCATATTCTTCTTTTATTTCAGCACTTTCATTTTTGCTCATCCGCACCAGCACTATAGTGTATACTATGAATGCGAGTACCAGTATCCCTCCTTCTAATCGGCTGATAGTACCATTAAGTGAAATCAGAATGAGTGTAAGTGCTGAGGCAATCATGATTGGTACATCCAGGCGGATACTCATGAGTTGCAAAGGAAGTGGACGAATAGCTGCACTGAGTCCAAGTATAAATAATATATTTAGAATATTAGTACCTGCAATATTTCCTACCATAAGCGAACTCTGCCCTTCTGCCACAGCTGTAATACCTACGGCCAATTCAGGCATACTGGTTCCCACAGAAACTACGGTTAATCCTATGATAATGGGTTTGACCCCCAGCATGGCTGCGATACTAGAAGCTCCACGTAACAACAACTCGGCCCCCAAAATAATTAATATAAGGCCTCCAATAAATAGGATCAGTGAATAAAAACTCATGCTATGCTTAACGTTTTAAATCAGCCTAATTTAATCAAATTTACTATTATAAATCATTACATAATGCGCCGGCTTCTTTAAGAATAGCCGACCGCTTTCTGGGATTAATCCCTGCTAACTCCAATGCCTTTTCATCTGCCACCAGATCCTTGCATAGTACCAGCTTATTTTCAAGAAGATTTTGTTTTTCTTTACCGGACAACGTTGTCAGACAAGTTAATGGATACAGTTTGCAGGTATCTACCATGTCATTCAGGCTTCCATTTTCAGGATAATCCCACCCTATAAGATTTAATCCTATACATTTGCCATACTGAATGGCATCCCATGAAAAACGGGTATTGGTTACCACCCAGCCCTGATGAAACTTCTCAGAGAGTTCTGGTATGGTCTTCCATCGTTTCTGAACATCTTCAAATCGAGCCTGAATATATAGCGGGATTTTCACATCACACTGATATCCGGGACGATTATGGAACTTGCATTCCACCATATAATGCTCATTGCCTTTTATCGCTATGACATCAATTTCATGACTCACGCAATGTCCCTGGACGATTTGGCCGATCGATATTTCAAATCCCTGATGTTTTAAGATTTCCCCGATAAATCGTTCAAATGGATAACCGGAAGGGCCCAGCTCCATGATGGCATTTTTCAGCTTATACTTCCCTGCTGCAGGCCTGGAAAAATTTTCGAGCAGGCCAAAAGCTTCGTGATAGATTTGCTGAGTAGAGGTTCCGGGTTTGAGGTTATGAATAATGGTATTAACGATTTTATTTACCACATTTATATCCGGACAAGCTTTCGATAATGATCTTTTCAGTTTTTCTTCTGAAAACACCACCTCTTCTCCTGAAGCTTTTCGAACTAAAATTTCACCGGATGTCTGATCTTTCATTGTATGATCTATTTAAACTACTTCTTCTCCTTCTCTTTATAGAAAGAAGGAAGTCGCCACTTTACCCACTCTTTCTATTTAGCCTCGCCAATTTAGTAGATTTATAGCGATCTTGCAGGTAAATAGGTTTCTTTTTCTCTTTCGTCAATTAAGCATTGGTGCAATGAAAGATGC
>DATCKK010000394.1:0-2625 GCA_036562325.1 Cytophagaceae bacterium
GTACAGGCAGGCTCCATCATAAAGTAGGTTCAATAAATGACGCCATTGACTATTACCTGAAGACCATAGAACTATCTCCACCGGACACTTATTACTTTGCTCCCAATGCAGCTTTACAACTAGGTTATATTTATAAAAGAAAAAGTGATAAAGAAAATGCCCGTAAATACTTTCAAAAAGCTTTAACTTATAAAAACTACGAGTATAAAAACAGCATAGACAATAAAGCGAAAGCCGCTTTAAATGAATTATAAGTTTACCTCCCATTATTATTTTCTTTACCTTTAAGCCTGAGTATACCGATATAAAAGAATGGTTAAGAGAAAATCCTTTGCAGTTAATAACCTCTCTTTATTTATAAAACAATGCATTGCATGGGCTGAGTCATTTAGCCACTACTGTTTCCTTAACGGCAATGACTTTAATCTTCCTTTTGGCAATTTTCCTAAAGAATTGGCTGTTGGTAGTTCTCAATCTCTTCTTATTGACACATCTGTAACTCCGTTCGAAGCCTTATCCACTTTTATTAAGAGAGGAGAATGGTCTTACGGCTATCTGAGTTATGACCTTAAAAATTACACTGAAAAATTAAGCAGCAACAATAAAGACAACTGCCACTTCCCTGAAATTTCCTTTTTCAGCCCCATACATAGAATTTTTTTTAACACTGGAACCATTACCATTGAGTCCTTCAGCAATTGTGATGAAGTATTTCAAACTATTTCCTCCATTGAATTACCAGATGAAGATATCATTTCTGCACATCGTATAGCTACAGATATCGATAAAGACTCCTACATCGAAGCTGTTAACCGGATTAAAAACCATATTATAGAAGGAGATGTATATGAGTTGAATTATTGCATAGAATTTAACACTACACTTCCGGTTATTTATCCGCCCTCTCTTTATTATAAATTGAATGCACTCTCTCCAATGCCTTTCTCAGGGATATATAAAGCCAGTGAACATTACATTTTTTCAGCCTCTCCTGAACGATTTATAAAAAAAGAAAATAACAAGTTAATCTCCCAACCTATAAAAGGAACAGCCAAAAGAAGCGAAAACGAACACGAAGATCAAGAAATCAAAAAAGCATTAATGCATAGTGAAAAGGAACAGGCGGAAAATATGATGATTGTTGATCTGGTAAGAAATGACCTGGCCAGGAGTTCCAAACCAGGAACCGTAAAGGTAGAAGAACTCTTCGGAGTATATACCTTTCCATTTGTCCATCAAATGATTTCTACCATATCTTCAGAACTAAGAGAAGATGTGTCACCGGTAGATGCTATAAAAAACGCCTTCCCTATGGGGAGCATGACCGGTGCACCTAAAATAAGAGCAATGCAGCTAATTGAGGAATTCGAGCAAAACAAGCGAGGGGCTTTTTCAGGTGCTCTGGGTTATTTTTCACCCGAAGGAGATTTTGACTTCAATGTCCTGATCAGAAGTTTTTTTTATAATCAATCTACCGGCATATTAAGTTTTCAGGTGGGCAGTGCTATTACTTATGACTCGGATCCGGAAAAAGAATACCAGGAATGTTTGTTGAAAGCATCTGCCCTGATGAAAGCGCTTGGTGCTTAAATTCCAAATTGCTGAGAGTTATTAATAACCAGAGACTTGTTTTTTGATTTTTTTGGAGCTTATTTAAGATTTGGTATTTTTATTATCTGGTTTCACCCTTACTGTTTATAAACATTGAGCTATAAAGATTTATTCCGGAAAAAAGACATTCAACAAGCAATACTGGATTGTGATGAAAGAAGTGAAGTAACGCTGAAAAAGACCCTCGGGCTTAAAGACCTTATCTCATTTGGAATTGCGGCCATTATAGGAGCCGGTATATTTAGCACAATTGGAAATGCCTGCGCCGACGGAGGGCCAGCCGTCTCTTTACTGTTCGTTTTTACAGCCATCGCCTGTTTATTCTCTGCTTTATGCTATGCGCAGTTTGCCTCTTCGATACCTGTAGCTGGTAGTGCATATACTTATGCCTACGTTTCATTGGGAGAGTTATTAGCCTGGATCATCGGGTGGGATCTGTTAATGGAATATGCCATTGGAAATATTGCCGTAGCCATTTCCTGGTCAGATTATTTCACTTCATTCCTAAATGGATTAGGGCTTTCTATCCCTGAATATTTGACTATGGACTATCTTACTGCCTCTGCATCTTATGAGATGTATAATAATCTTGTTGCATCAGGTGAAGAAATCCCATTAGTAATAAAAGAAGGATACAATGCATGGATAAATGCACCTCACATCGGCCCTGTTAAACTGATTGCAGATATTCCGGCACTCCTGGTCGTAATATTCATCACCTATCTTGTCTACATTGGCATTAAAGAATCAAAGACAACAAGTAATATTCTTGTTATTCTTAAACTCGCAGTAATATTCTTAATTATCATTATTGGTGCCTTTTATGTAAAACCGGAGAATTGGTTCCCATTTGCCCCCAATGGAGTTTCCGGAGTACTAAGTGGAGTTTCTGCTGTATTTTTTGCTTACATAGGCTTTGATGCAATTTCCACCACAGCAGAAGAATGTAAAGACTCAAAGCGAGACCTGCCAAGGGCAATGTTCTGGACACTGGCTATATGTACACTTTTATAC
>DATCKK010000398.1:0-9649 GCA_036562325.1 Cytophagaceae bacterium
TCTCAATTTTCTATTGAGCCAACTTCTTTAACCTTTACAGGAAATACTGTTCCGGCAGGAAATACTCAGGGACAATTTTATACATTTCAACCTAATAATAATGGTGGTGCAATGTATGCTGATAATGCTTGCTCCACTCCTATAACTCAAGGCGAAGGTGCTGACCAATTAGGAGGATTTGACGGTACTATTCACAGTACTACCAATGGTATAACTTACTATGGTGGGAAAATCAGAACTGTATACTATGGTACACCTTGTGCAGCCAATTCCCCTTCTTTTGGGTTTCATACAGGAACTAGTGCAGGATTAGGTGATGGCGCTGATATTGATTTAAGTGCTGCCGCAAATCAAAAATTAAAATTCACTTATGTAAGTGATCAGGCTATTTCAGTACAATTACAACTATTTGACGGAGCATACAATCCTAAATTAAACCCTGTTACAATCAATTTAATAGGAGACAACTCTGCTCATACAGAAGAAATCGACTTCTCAGGTTATATAGCTGACGATGCTGACCTTACCAATGTAAGACAAGTATCTTTCATATACACTAGCGAAACGCTTTCTCCTGGTTTTGGAATTTCCCTAACTAATATTCAATTAGGTAGCGCTGTGATTTCCGGAAAAGCATCTTCTTTCGTTTCTTCCTCTGTACTTTTCCCTAACCCTGCAACTGAAACCGCTAACATTGAGCTTAGCCTGGTAAAAGTTTCTGATGTTAAAGTTACTTTAACTGACCTAATGGGAAGAGAAGTACAGGTTATCTCCGAAACAAGAGGTACTGAAGTAAAAGAATCTTTCAATGTAGCTAACCTTCAGAAAGGTCTTTACACTGTAAACTACTTCGTTGATGGTGCTCCAGCCAAAGCTGAATTATTAATGGTTAAGTAATTACAAATCAACCCATAAAAATAAAAACAGGCAGCGTTGTGGCTGCCTGTTTTTATTTTTATAATATCACCAGAGGTTAAACCTCTCCAACTATTGGTTCTAAATCTCTCAGAATATACTCTCTCTCCTTGTTAAATATCCCATTTTAAAAGTTTCTCTTCCATAAAAAAGGAAAAAGGAGATGTTCGAACTGCCCAAGTTCAATGAAATGAGATTATAGTTATAACAAGAAATTATAAAATGAAGTGTGAAATCAATTCCTTATACGAAAAAATCCACATAAAATAAATAATAAGCCTGAATTCCCTCCCAATCTTAGCTGGTAAAAGCTTTTTATTACTTCCGGCTTTATTATTTTAAACCCTTTATTATTCAAAATTTAAAAACAGAGATACTGTATGGGTAGTCAACACATTTAAACTCCTGCTATAAATATTAGGGTCGTCATTCAACAGATTAATAATGCCATGAGAAAAACGTATTTCAGGGGCAAATTTGAATAATGGGTAATAAAAGTCGAAGCCAAAACCATATTCAATAGAAAAATCAATATTATTTGTCCTCAACTCATTAGCCTTCTTATCTTTTTTCTTCGCTCCGGCTTCTATCCCGGGTTTAATCCCTCCTATCATGTACATTCTTGTATTTTTTCTTCTTTGGGATTTGTATTTCAACAATAAAGGCATCTCAATAAAAGTCGATTCGGTAATCTGTTCCACATCCGGAGAATTAGGGAAACTATATTTCATTTTCCTTTCATAAAAAGCTACCGTTGGTTGCAGTCGTATATCAAAAAACTCCGCTAATTTGTAACTTACAATAAAACCAAGCGAAAAGCCAGGTGAACTGGTCGCCTGAGCCACCAGAGCAGAGTCTGACAAGAAGCTGGCAGAATGTACCGGTTTAAAGCGGGTAGAGTTAACTCCTATAGTAAATCCATAATGCATTATTTTATCGTCATACTTAGGTAAATTAATGGTGGTGCCTAGCTGAGCGTTCGCATTAAATACCAATAGGGTGAGTATAAACAGAATTAAGCCTTTTTTCCTATATAAATGGATGCTATTCCAAAAGTTAAACTGATACATCTTGTTGATTTAAATCCTACTTTTGATAAAATGTTTAAAAAATCCTGTCCAAACGGAAATTTGTCTACTGACTCCGGCAAGTAAGTGTAAGCGGAAGTATCTTTTGACACAATTCGCCCAATGGCCGGCAGGATATATTTAAAATAAAAGCTGAAAATCCTTTTGAAAAAGAACCCTTGCGGTTTAGAAAACTCCAGAACTACGATCGTTCCGTCATTTCTCAATACACGGCGCATTTCCTGTAACCCTTTTTCCAGGTTTTCAAAGTTTCTTACTCCAAAGGAAACGATTCCGGCATCAAAATAATTATCTTCAAACTTAATATTTTCAGAATCACCTTTTTGAAGTTCTATAATTTTATCTGCTCCTATTTTTTTTATTTTTTCCCGCCCTACACTAAGCATCCCTTCCGAAATATCAATTCCAATAATTTTTTCCGGATTTAACTTTAATGCTTCAATGGCAAAATCTCCAGTGCCGGTAGCCACATCCAGAATTTTTTTGGGTGATTCTTTCGCTAATAGCTTTATCGCTTTTTTTCTCCACAAATAATCTATACCTCCACTAAGAAAATGATTTAGAAAATCGTACTTAGAAGAGATATTATTGAACATGGTAGCCACCTGTTCTTTTTTTCCTTCTCTGGCTTCTTTATAAGGTACTACTTGCATCAACTATAATTTGTGGTTTAAAAAAAAATAGGCTAAACATAAAGTTTAGCCTATTTCATAATGCAAGTTAATAAATTTATTTTGATAATATTTTAAATTCTGTTCTTCGATTCAGCTTTCTTCCTTCACTTGTTTCGTTAGGCGCAATTGGGTATGATTCACCATATCCTTTAGCCGTTAACCTTGATGGATCTATCCCTTCTTTAATCAGGAAGTTAACCACTGATTTAGCACGGTTTTCCGAAAGCACCTTATTGGTCCACTCATGTCCGCGTGAGTCTGTATGCCCACCTACCTCTATTTTAAGTGTTGGATTTTCATCTAAAATTCGTTTCAAAATTTTTAACTCAGCCATTGACTCCGGCAATACATCAAACTTAGCTGTTTCAAAATATACTGTTCGAAGTATAAAATTGTCTCCAACAGCAAAACGAGGTACTATGGTGGTGTCAAACTCCATTACAATTGGCCTGTCAAAAGTTACGTCAAAGTCTACGCTTCTCTTCAAGTCTGAACCTGGCATATCTTTACCTAATGCTATAGTGTCAAACTTCACTCTTGACATATCTACTCCGGCTTGTTTCAGGTATTCGTACGTAGATTTAGCTCTTTCCTCAGATATTCTTTTGCTTTCTCGGGATTCTCTGGATCCTATCAGGCGGACTTGTGCCGTTGGGTTTTTCTTTAAAATCTCTATTGCAAAATCAAGTTCCCTTTTTCCTTCCGGAGTTAACTTTCCTCTGTTTCTGTCAAAATAGATCTGACGGAACAAGTACTTATGCGAAACCAGCTTTTGCTCTTCTTCCTCCCAGGGAATACTAAAGTTCTTTTCAATTACATAGTCTGGCTCTTCATAATAAGGTATTTCAAATATTTCCGTATATAAGGTATCTCCATTTCTTAATACTGCTGCCTTATAAGAGTTGTAGGAGAATACTTTCGCAGTATAAGCCCCCTCTTTTGTCATCGTACGGTCTGAATTGGGAGTAGTAGTATTTTTTATTGAAGTAAAAGTAACACCTAAATTATCCAATGGTTTTCCGCTTCCATCGGCTGTTACTATTCCCTTGATAATTACATTTTGAATAGGAAGTATCTCATAAATATCCTTTTCACCATAACCACCTTCTCTATACGATGCCAGGTAACCTTTTTTGCCATTATTTACAAGGTAAAAGTATACATCGTCATCAGGTGTATTTATCGGATGCCCCAAGTTTACAGGTTCCGACCAGTTTCCGTTAGCATCTTTTGTTGATTTGAATACATCATACCCTCCCATATTTTTATGACCTCTGGAACTGAAGTATAAAGTATTTCCATCAGGGGTAATAAACGGTGCATCTTCATCTTCATCCGTATTAATCTTACCTTTTAACTCCTTAGGTTTACTCCAGTTACCATTGTCGTCTTTGGTGATATAATATATATCCAAATCACCTTCTTTTTTATAATGGTTCGTTGCAAAATATAATGTTTTCCCATCTGCCGTAATAAAGGCATCTGCTTCATAATCTCTGGTATTAATACCAGGAAACTGTTTTGGTTCTTTCCACTGATCCCCTTCTTTCTCACTATAATATATATCGCCTCCTTTGGTAAACTTATAAATCAACAGCTTAGTGTCATTATCATAAAGTTGAATAGATGCATCGTGTCCGGTAGTACTGAGAGATACTATTTCTGGTTTGCTCCATACATTCCCTACTTTTTTACTTTGAAAGATATCTTCAAAAAATTCCCCATCCAGGTCTTCTTTACCTCCTGTTACATTATCTCTCCTCGAGGTAAATAACAAGTAATCGTCGTTGATGGAACCGACCGGGCTGTGCTCTGAAAAAGAGGTATTAATTGCCTCCCCCATATTTCTGACAATATAGTTCTGGGGATTATTAACAAACTCTTTTGCCGTATTGGTCTGAGCTATGTACTTCTCCATATCTTTTCTTCGGTCATCTCTTTTTGATAAGGAGTTACTATACTTGGTATAATGCTGAATAGCTTTATCAAACTGATAGTTTTGATGATAAGCACGGGCCAGCCAAAAGTCTATATGCTTTATGGTAGAGTCTACTGAATAGGCTTTCAATAATAATTCAAGCGCCTTTTCTTTGGAGTATCTGTGAAGGTAACATACGCCCGCTTTAAAAATAGCTTCTTTTTCTTCTGGTTTTTGTTTAAGTACCTGCTCAAAAAATGGTAGGGCATTTCTATATTGCTCATCTTTAAACAATTTATTTCCTTTTTTCATTAAAGCTCCAACATCTTGAGCAACCGACGATAAAACACAAATGCTGGATAAAAAAAACAATGCACTAATTCTTAGGATTTTCATTTTATAACTATAAAATCAATATTAATTATTTGCTAATTATCTCAAATTCAGTTCTTCGATTAAGTTCACGGCCTTCGTCCTCATCATCATTGGAAGCAAGCGGTTTCTCCTCCCCATATCCCTTAGCTGTAAGCCTGTCTCTTTCAATGCCCGAATTTACTAAATATTTCACAACTGCTTCCGCTCTTCGCTGAGATAAAATTTTATTATACTCATTTGACCCTTTACTATCTGTATGCCCGGCAATTTCAACTTTCATTCCGGGATTTTCTTTCAGCAGTTTTTCCAACTTCTTTAATTCGGCAATGGATTCCGGTTTTAGTGTAGCACGGTCGAAATCAAAATATATATTTCTAAGAATAAAAATGTTACCAACCTCCAGCTTTTTCAGATTAAGGTTGTGAACCAACTCTACTTCCTGCGGCCCCATACCAGGCACAAGAACATTTTGGGAATTAAACCCATACCCGTCTTTCGATGCTGAAACCTGATATTTCGCCTGATCTTTATTTTTAAGCTCAAAATAATATTTTCCATCGGCACCTGTGGTAACTTCATCTACCACCTGGCCATTACTGTCCTGTAACTGGACCGTGGCTGCCAAAGATGTCCCTCCCGGCTGCTCTTTAACAGAACCTGTTAAAATTACAGGAAAAAGTTCTATTTTCTTCTCTTCTCTTTTAGCTACTTCTTTTATTTCTACTTCTTTTATTTCCACGATCTCCTGCACAACAGTATCTACTTTAGGCATTGGTTTTACATTAGAAATAGCAGCCAGTTTTGCCATTAGCTCGTCATGGTCATCTCTTGGAGGCATGGTTATCACATACAAATCTTTATCTCCATACCCATCTTCTTTAACAGATGCATAATATCCGTGCCGTCCGTCACCGGACAACACAAAGTAAATATCATCATCGGCAGAGTTAAGTGGATACCCCATATTTACCGGCTCCGACCATGTTTTGGTCTTTTCATCATATACTGTTTTAAATAGATCAAATCCCCCCATTCCTTTGTGCCCTTTGGAACTGAAATACAGTGTTTTTCCATCCAGGTCAAGGAAAGGGCCTTCTTCATTTTCTTCTGTATTTACTTTTGGCCCCAGGTTTACGGGCTTGCCCCAATTACCTTTACTATCCAGCTCACTCATATAAATATCTAATCCTCCATATCCGCCTTCCCTGGTACTGGCAAAAAATATCCTTTTATTATCAGCAGACACAGAGGCTGCATTTTCATAATACCTCTTGGTATTTACATCTCCTTCTATTGGCAAAGGCTTGGACCAGGTTCCGTCTTTTTTTAATTTACAGTAATAAATATCTCCGGAACCATCATCTTTATATATAAAAAGTTCTTTACCATCAGGAGATAATCCGATACTCGCATCGTGGCCGGGAGTATTAATAACTGAGCCTATGTTTTTAGGTGGCTGCCACTCTCCGTTTACCCTTTCTGAAATGTAAATGTCTTCATAATATTCTCCGAAATCATCCAACTCTCCTCCTGTTGACCCTTCCCTTCGGGAAGTAAAAATCAATATGGATTCATCGGCTGAAATTACAGGAGCATATTCCGGAAAGGGAGTATTGATCACATTCCCTATATTTTCAATTTTCACATCTACCGGATTAGCCATCAATTCCTTACCCACTTTACACTCTCCGATTTTACGTTCAACCAGTTTGGCCTGCCCTGCATCTTTTATCCCTTTTGATTTATATTTTTCATACTCTTCCAATGCCTCATCCAACCGATGGTTATAATGATAAGCTAAGCCAAGACAAAAATGGATATCATTACTTACTTTGGGATCAATAGAAAACGCTTTTTCAAGATATTTTAAAGACCTGGTTTTATAGATGGAACTTAAATACAATTTACCAACCTGAAAATTCACCTTAGGGTTATCCGGGTTCTTCTCCAGAGCTTTCAGGAATAAACTTAATGCTCCTTTGTTATCTTCATTTTCCAGCGCTTTTTCGGCTTCTTTTATAAGCTTCTTTTCACTTTGGCCAAAGGCATGTTGTGTAGTGATAAGGCCTGATATAATGAATAAACAGGTAAAAATTAATCGAAATATTTTTCTTCTATTATTTACTATCATCAGCGCCTGGGGTTTAATTAATAAATTAGTTACCTATTATTTCGAACTCCGTCCTCCTGTTCAATTGTCTTCCTTCCTCGGTTTCGTTGGTAGCTATTGGCCGGTCAAATCCATAACCTGCATATTTTAGCCGGCTTTCTTTAATCCCTTTTTTCACAAGGTAATCTACCACTGACTTAGCCCTTGCCAACGATAGTTCTTTATTGAGTTCCGCTGAGCCTTTATTATCAGTATGGCCTGATATTTCAATTTTTAAATTGGGCAAATCAACAAGTAGTTGGTACAACCTGTCCAACTCAGCAGTAGATTCCGGCCTGAGAGTAGCTTTAGCGAAGTCATAAAAAATGTTTTTCAAAATTATCTTTGAGCCTATGGCTACTTTTTTCAGTTCTATCTCTTTGTATACCTCCTGGTAGTTGGTACTTGCTGGAATGTCAAAATTTTCGGAGTGGAATAAGTAATCAGCTTTTTCAATGGAAATTCCATAGTTTTTACCCGAAGGTAAAATAATCAGGAATGCCCCTGTCTCTGAGTTAGACTTTATTTCAGAAATCAACTCATTCTTTTGATTGTCTATAATCAGAAGATTCGCTTCAATCGGATCTTTGGTGATAGCATCTTTCACTGTACCTTTTAAGATGGTAATGGGGTTGAAAGATTCTACTTTAGCAATAGGAGCAATCTTCTTTTTGGTAGTCTCTGTTTTAAGCAGCGTAGTTTCCTTGGATGTAACTTCTGCCAATTTTTCCGGTTCAGGCATTGAAATAATATAAAGGTCTTTTTCTCCTACTCCTCCTTCCCTCTCCGATGCATAATAGCCATGCTTGTTATCAGCCGATAATACAAAGTATATATCATCGTCAGCTGTATTTATCGGATAACCTATATTTTCGGGTTCAGACCAGGAACCATCAGACTTCATGGTACTTTTAAATATATCATAACCGCCCATACCGGAGTGCCCGGTAGAACTGAAATACAAGGTTCTTCCATCCGGGTGAATAAAAGGCGCTTCTTCTTCAAACGGTGTATTAATAGTTGGGCCCAGATTAACTGCCTCTCCCCACTTACCTTTCTTATCCATCTTACTCATGTAAATATCAAAACCGCCCAAGCCTCCTTCTCTATTGCTTGTAAAATATATAGTTTTACCATCTGCTGTCATGGACACGGAAGTCTCCGCATATTTGGTATTTACATTTTTTCCCAGATCAATAGGTTTAGACCATTTGCCCTGCTCAAATTTGGACATTAAAATATCTCCGTTGTTCTGATCTTTATAAACAAAAATCTGACTACCATCCGGAGAAATAGCTATACTGGCATCATGATAATCGGTATTGATAGGCTTACCAATATTTTTGGGTTCAGTCCATACACCATTTTTTCTATAGCTGATGTATATATCTTCATAAAACTCATTCTTCTCATCAAGCAATCCGCCTGTAGAGCCGGGACGCCGGGAGGTAAATACCAAAATAGATTCGTCCGCAGTTATCACCGGAGCAAAATCAGATCGTTTGGAATTGACAACCGGGCCAAGATTTTCAATTTTGGCCTTAACAGGATTTTTCATATACTCAATACCGTACTCACACTCTTCAATTTTCTTCTGTACCTTCTTTACCAATTCCGTGTTCTTTTTATCGACTTCATTCAGATAGAGGGTATAATATTTTTTAGCTTCTTCCAGTTTATGATTATAATGATAGGACCTTGCCAGCAAATACTTTACATCCGGTGCAATAGAGGCATACGTTGTAAGAGCTTTTTCCAGATAAGGCAGGGATTTTGTTTTTTGAATGGTATTTAAATAAGCTTTACCTATTTTATAATTAGCCTCAGGGTGATTAGGATCCACACCGAGCACTTCCTGATAAAATTCGATAGCAGCTCTGAACTGTCCTTGTTCCATTAAATCATCTCCCTTGCGGAGCGATTTCTTAATGTTTTGCCCGGATGCAGTAATAAAGGATGCCAATACAATTAGCAGGAGCAGGATGTTCGTCTTATGCATAATTCTCATATTCTTGGCTATAAACAATAAAATTTTAAGCTTACTGATATTTTCTTACGAATGAAAATCAGAAGGCTATCTCTCACTTTGTTAGTTGTTCCCCAATGTGTTAAATTTTACTTTTAAAATAATTCTCAACTACCTCAATCCTTATAAAATATTCATTTTAAGGACTGTTACGAGGGCACATAATAAAAGTTTTGATAATTATTCTAAGAATTATAATAAACTAATGTTATTTTATACTTCTATAAACTATTAAGTAAACAAAAACATGAAAAGAAAGCTGATTTTTTAGAAAATTTGCCTTCAAGGTTGCAAAGACCTTCCAAATCTTTTTTATTCACTCAATAATTTGAGAAGTAGCAGTTGTTGAACATACGAAAATGAAAATTACCAAAGCAGAATTTATACAATCAAATAAAAGCTATCAGGCTTGTGTCAAAACCAATAAGCCGGAATATGCGTTTATAGGAAGATCAAATGTGGGCAAATCTTCGCTCATCAACATGCTAACGGGGAATTCCAAAT
>DATCKK010000403.1:0-3192 GCA_036562325.1 Cytophagaceae bacterium
ATTGGTTGTGAAAAACATTCAGAAAAGCAGGTATTTTTCGAGTGAAGGGCAATTCGCCATACTGGAGGCTAAAAGAAGCCGTTTAAAAAACCATAGGTATTATAATAGGAAAAAAATATAAAAATCATCTTATTTTTAAAAATAACGACATTTTTCCTGGTATTAAAGTAGAAATCCAACCACTTTAATATTTGCCTCACAGGGCTACTTTTCTTTGGAAAATGATCTAAATATTATTATTCGAATAATACTTGTGTTAATTTTCAACTTGTCCAATTATAAATAGTGGTTAATTCCAAAATTACGAGCTATATTACTATTTAAAAGTAAATTTGGAAGGCTAAAACCCAAAATCACTTTGATTGGCCAATGAACAAGAAAAAGAAGAACAAATAATAACAGCAAATTGATCAGAATATGTTTCGTAAAAAAGTATTACTCCTAGTTCTATCTGTTAGTATAATACTCTCAGCAGGCTTAATTATAAGTTGGAAATCTGAGTCAGAGTCAGGGATAGACAGACCATCTGGAAATGATATAGCTATCCGATGGGAATTGGTTAGTAACAATCATGCGGGCCAATCTATGTTTAAGTCGTTGGTAACATTAACCAACAATAGTAACAAAGTACTTGAAAATAAAAACTGGGAATTATACTTTAATAATTCGGCTTGTCGAAAAATAGTCACAGACAGTGTTCCGAATACCATAAAAATTGAACATTTAAATGGTGACTTCTACAGGATCACTCCTACAGAGGCTTTCCCTCAACTTGCCCCTAAACAGTCATATACTTTCCACTATATCAGCGGTGACTTTGTTATCAAAAATTCTGATGCACCGGGAGGATTTTACTTTGTATTTATAGAAAACGGAGAACCAACTACTCCTGAAGCAGTTAAAAATTACAGTGTAGGAGCATTTGACAGTAAGGAGAAAACTTCCAGAAGTAATTTCGATAACCTTGAAATACCAACTCCTAACTCATTATTTGAAGAAAATAAATTCTTAACTCTTTTACCGAAAAAAGATCTTCCGCTTGTTATCCCAACTCCGTTAAAAACCACCATAACCGGAGACAGCATCTATCTTTCACCATCCACAGAGATTCGCTATCAAAAAGGATTGGAGCAGGAAGCTCAATATCTGGCAGAAGCATTAAAAGATATTTATCAAAAGCCATTCAAAGTTGTAGAAAGTACCAGTGCAGGCAAAGACGCTATTTTCTTAACCAAGAAAAAGTTAGCCTTCAGTACTTCTAAACAAGCCTATGAAGTAAAAGTCAGCAAAAACGATGGCTTCATCCTGGCAGGTAACGACAATGAAGGCGTTTTTTACGCAGTTCAAACATTAAGAGCCCTGATACCTGTAGAAGTGTACGGAAAAGCTCCTCAAAAAGCAGCCATAAAAACCGTATCGATTGAAGATGCTCCACAATTAGAGTTCAGAGGTATGCTTTTGGATGTGGTTAGACATTTCCACAGCAAAGAAAAAGTATTAAATCTGATCGAGGCACTTTCATTTTATAAAATCAACAAACTTCATTTGCATCTGGCAGACGATGAGGGCTGGAGAATAGAGATAGAGGAACTTCCTGAACTAACTATAGTGGGTAGCAGAAGAGGACATACCCTGGATGATTCTGACCGCTTACTTCCTGCTTACGGCAGCGGCCCATTTGGAGAATTAACTTCTGCTAATGGTTATTATTCAAGAAAAGATTTCATTGAAATATTACAATTCGCGAAAGCAAGACATATAGAAATCATTCCTAAAATAGATCTTCCAGGCCACGCAAGAGCTGCCATAAAATCTATGGACGCAAGATATAGAAACTTCATGGCTAAAGGCGACTCTGTTAACGCGAAAAAATATTTATTGAGAGACTTAAACGATAAATCTGAATACAGATCTGTACAGCAATATAATGACAATGTCATCTGCCCATGTCAGGAAAGCTCTTACACCTTCATCCAAACTGTGGTAGAAGACATTAAAGAAATATATACCGAGGCAAACGTTCCATTTCAGACCATTCACCTTGGTGGTGATGAAGTGCCAACAGGTGTATGGGAAAAATCACCTGCCTGTAAGGAGTTTATGAGCAACAATAAAAACATCAACAGCATCAACGATATCAAAAACTACTTCCTTGAAAGAACACTGAACATCATAGGGAAAGAGAATCTGGTAGGAGGATATTACGAGGATGCAGTATTAGAACATGTACATGGATCTAACACACCTCCGAAAGTGATACCGGAATTCAAAAAGTATCCTATGAAGATATATGTTTGGAATAACGTATGGGGCTGGGGTAATGAAGACGCTTGTTATAAACTGGCTAATGAAGGATATCCTGTAATTCTTTCCAATGTAACCAACTTGTATTTCGACCTTGCTTATGATAAGCATCCGGAAGAGCCAGGATTTTACTGGGGAGGATTTAACAATACAAGAAAGGCATTCGAATTCACTCCTTATAACATTTATAACTGTGCTTATAAAGATGGTAACGGAAATGCCATTACCAAAGAATATTTACAATCCAAAGTAAGACTTACCGAAAAAGGAAAACAAAACATAAAAGGTATGATAGGCCTGCTATTTTCAGAGACCTTAAAAACACCTGATATGCTTGAGTATTATACCTTCCCTAAGGTAATAGGTTTAGCAGAAAGAGCATGGGCGAAGCAACCGGATTGGGCATCTATCGAAAATCAGGAACAACGACTGGAAAAACTTAATAAAGACTGGAACGTTTTTGCCAATGCTTTAGGGCAAAGAGAGTTACCAAGACTAGATTACATTTCTAAGGGAATCGGATACAGACTGCCTCCTGTAGGAGCCGTAATCGAAAATGGACTCTTAAAAGCTAATACTACCTTCCCCGGACTAACTATCCGTTATACAACGGACGGTAGTATACCTACAGCTACCTCAACCATTTATACAGAACCTGTAAAAGTAAATGGTGTTGTGAATCTTGCTACCTTCAACAGCAAAGGCAGATCTAGTAAAGTTAATGTCGTAAAAACAATTGATAACCAATAATTAGTTAACCGGATATAATAGAAAAGGAGGGCGAACAACCCTCCTTTTCTATTTTTATAAGAGAATAAATGAATAATTGAAGATTTAACAGGTTTCAACCAGCTCCTTAAGCAATAGCGATTAAACACTCCCAGGGCC
>DATCKK010000404.1:0-3873 GCA_036562325.1 Cytophagaceae bacterium
TTGCGAATAAGAGTACGTAAGATACCGTCCCCTTTCCCATGAACAATCCTTAACTCTTTAGCGCCAAAAATTATAGCACTGTCAATTAAAGAATCTACCTCAAACAACGCTTCTTCTCCTCTTTTACCACGCAAATCCAAATTAGGTGAAAAGGCAGCTATTTTTTCATTTAAATCAAGTCCTTTAAAAGAAGAGCTATTACTTAGCACCTGTTTTCTGAAATCTTTTCGGGTAATCTTTTCTAGTCTGGATAGTTTAATATTCGACTTCAAATCACCTATCATTATCTCTGCATCTTTAGCTTTTATAGCAACCACTTCCCCTACTGCCCCGCTGTCCTTTATCCTCACCAGATCTCCTTCTTTAATCTCCCCTCCGACAACTTCAACATCTGGTGTATCCTCTAATACTTCCGACTCTGGCTTTATCTTTTCCTTCAACCTTTCCAGTTCTTCTCTTAATTGCCTGGTTTTTGCTTTATCAGCCTGACTTTCCTTTATCTCACGTATAGTAGCTTCTATCTTTTGATTCGTATCCAGAAGAAGTTGCTTCGCTTCTTTTTTAGCATCATTCAAAAGCTTCTTTTTATTCTGTTCCAGATAGTCTTTTAGCTCTCTATATTGATTCAGCGTATTTTCCAGCTTCTGCTCTTTGGACTGAAGTCTTCTGCTTTGCTCTCTTACTTTATTCTTCTCTACTTCAAGATCTCTAAGCATTTTATCAAACGACACCTGAGAAGTACCAAGCTTATCTTTTGATGCCTGAATAATGTCTTTAGGAAGGCCTATTTTAGTAGCTATTTCAAATGCAAACGAACTACCGGGTTTTCCGATTTCCAACTCATACAATGGTTCCAGCTTTTGAACATCAAAGCGCATCGCTCCATTGATGACTCCTTCTGTATTTTCGGCATATGTTTTTAAATTTGAATAATGGGTAGTAACCACGCCAAAAGTTCTTAACTTATTTAATCCATCCAACACGGCTTCAGCGATGGCCCCTCCAAATTGAGGATCTGTTCCTGTTCCAAACTCATCAATCAAAATCAAGCTTCGCTTGCCGGCAAAATTAAGAAAGTGCCTCATGTTGGTTAAATGAGAACTGTAGGTACTCAAATCATTTTCCAATGATTGTTCATCGCCAATATCAATAAACAAATCATCAAAAAAGCCTAATGTACTTCCTTCATCTACCGGAACAAGCAGACCGCACTGGAACATATACTGTATCAGCCCCACTGTCTTTAAACAGACAGACTTACCACCGGCATTAGGGCCAGATATTACCAATATTCTCTTTTGATGGTCAAGATGAATAGATTGGGGTACTATTGGCTTATCTTGTTTCTTATGACTAAGATATAAAAGTGGATGCTTTGCTCTTATCCATTTAATGACCTGCTTCTTTTCTACTGTTGGTTTAAGCGCTTCTATCTGATTGGCAAATTTTGCTTTTGCTCTTATAAAATCGATCAAACCTGAAAACGTATAAGCTCTTCTTAATTCAGGGATAAAAGGCCTTATATAATCAGTAAGCTTGGTAAGGATTCTTATAATCTCCCGTCGCTCCTGATACTCCAGTTCTTTTATCTCGTTATTGATCTCCAGCACCTCTGCTGGTTCTATAAAAACAGTTTGTCCTGTAGCTGACTCATCATGAACAAAGCCTTTCACCTTCCTTTTATGCTCTGCAAAAACAGGTACTACCATACGCCCACCACGTATAGTGATAGCAGTATCCTGGTCGGTGAATCCTTCTTTTTGTAAATGTTTAAGAATCTTATCGAGCTCTTTCCTAATTCTCGCCTGCTCTCCTAAAAGTCGTTTGCGGATTTCTCTTAATTCAATGGATGCATCATCCCTTATTTGCCCACGATCATCTATAATTGTATCTACTGCCCTGTAAATACCACCATCCAGTTCTACCTCTTTCCTAAGCTCTTTCAGGTAAGGTATTTCTGCATCTGTTTTTTTATCGATAAACTCCAGGCAAGCTGTTATGGTAAATAATGATACTTTCAGTTCCCTAAATTCTTCCGGTGATAAAAAAGCTCCTTCCGGCTTTATTTTATTCAGATAAGGATTAGCATCAATAAAATTTCCGGATGGGAAAACCTCTCCCTGGTTAATTAATTTCTGAAATTCTGCAGTTTGATTGATTAGTTTTAAAATAAGCTCCCAATCATTACAAAAGCGCATTTTATCAATATATGCCTGTCCCAACGGCCCCTGACACTCCTGTTTTAGCAATTCCCTGATCTGGTCAAACCCTAATTTCTGCTCTAAATTCTTCGGATAAATCATACGTATACAACCAACTATTACAAAAATAAGCATTTATTGGTTCAGTCACTAAAGGAGACGTTAATCATTGAGAAATGAGAATTATAAAAATAGAATAGAAAAAATAGCCGAAATTTAAACTACCCAGTCTTCTTTTAATATTTTATAAATTCCAGAAACCTGGAACACTTTTCTTTTTCTGAAATTATTTCCAAATAATACAGACCAGGCTGAAGATTTAAATATTCAAAATCTAACTGGACGCCATTATTATCATTAAATACGTTTTCATTTAATCTCAATCTTCTCCCATACCTGTCATATAAGTTAAATTGCAAAAACTCTTTCTTGTCTAAATCAAATTTAATTTTATTTTCAAAAATTGGATTGGGATAAAGATGATCTATATCCGACAGGCATCCCCTTTCTATCGAGGTAGTATAACTATTAACTACTGATGCAGGAAAGTAATTCCATTCCACGTTAATCAATTTCTTTTCCCCTGTTTCATTAAAACTAAGATGAGTATGCTCTCTAACTTCCACAGCAGCAATGTCGGTATCGGAGTCTACAATAAAAGATAAAGCATATCTTCTAAGATCACTGGGAACATCCGAAAAATCCACATTGATTTCCATACTATTTTCATTTATAGTATAAGAAAATTTTGTTTTATCTCTTACGACCAAATACTCATAAACTTCCTGTAATGGAGCCATCCAAATCCGGTCTGTTCCTGGACGGCCAAACTTATCATGGATATAATTCATATAAAATTCAAAGGTCGAAAAAGATAAGTCTCCTGTGGAAGTTCCGGTTATTTTATGAGTAAATTCGTTATACCAAAGATGATTTTCTTCATTACTATTTGCATCAACCTGATCTATTTTAACTGTTATATTTTCCGGGTTGTGTCTTGAATCATTTAAGAAATATCTTTGCAGACCAAATTTATTTAGATCAATTTCCGAATCAACAGGAAATCCATTAACTCCAGGAAACCCATTCTGGGCATATACAGCCTTGGCTCCCCAATTAAATGCTGATTCTACATAACTTGCATCACCTCCGGGAACTACAAAATGCATTACATCAATTCCCGTTTTTAACTTAATATATTTTGCATTTTCACTGATTTCAAAATCATAATTGGTTCCAGCACCTACTGAATGAGAATAGCTATGATTAAAAACATCCCATCCGCTATCATACATTTCCTTTAACTGATCCCAGCTAATATTTATAGTGCTATTTACATGAGAATCATTTCCACTTTGATTGACTGAGGTCATAGCCAGACCAGCTTTAAAAGGAATACTATTACCACAACCATCGGTATAATATAAACCTGGATAGGTTATTCCTGTTAACTCGATCTGACCTCCATTAAAGAAAGGAAAAGCAACTAAGTAACTATCCTTTCTTCCATCGTCCAAAGTAAAACTATAGGCAAACGTTTTATTATATTTTAATTTAGCTTTTGAAATATTGGCAACAGTGGGAGAGGAATCAAAAATGACTGTTATTTTAACACTTTCAGATTGAGAAAAGCAGTTATAATTTATAATAAATAATAATAGGATTAGAATAT
>DATCKK010000411.1:0-1807 GCA_036562325.1 Cytophagaceae bacterium
GTATAAAAAATCTCGTAAAGCAGGATCCAAATTCAGAACTACAGGTACAGAAACCTTTGCCAATGGTGCCATTACTGCTGAATGGATAGAGAAGGGAAGTAATAACCAGGCAGGTAGAATTAAGTATGCTGACTTGTGGGCACCTACCAATACGATATATGCCGTTTCTGACGGTGGAAACGTTTGGAAGTCAGATTTTAATGGAAGTAATTGGGTTTGTTTAAATAATGCATTAAAGCTTAAAGGAGCTAATTACATTAAAGTAGTATCCAATGGATCAGGAAAAAGAATCATCGTGGGTACGGAAGACAAGAATGTTTATTATTCTGATGATGACGGTACTACCTGGTCCCAGTCTACCGGTTTGTCTACTATACAAGCCTGGGGGTGGATTATAAAAACTATTGTACTTCAAGATACACCAAACACAGTATTCGTTTTGGCTACAGAGTGGGATGGTTATGTGTATACAGCTATTTACCGGTCAACAGATAAAGGAGCCAGCTTTACAAAGCTAAGAAGGTTTTTGGTTGACTATAATAATGGTGACCAGAATAAGTATAGCATCTGGGCTCCATCCACTTCACATACTACCGCCTATCTTATCAATCCGGATTCTGTGTTTACCCTGTCTCCTACAGCGTCTGTTAATGCTGTTCAAGGTGTATACAAACACAACCTTTCGATTGCTAATAATTTAAGATTTACAGGAAGTAAATCTGGTAGTTCTGTTGTTTTTTATCTACACAGCAATACCAATATCTACAGGTCTTCAGATGAAGGTGCCAGCTGGTTGACTCTAAATGCACCTAATACTAACACCACTTTCGGCACGTACAGCCTTAGTGCCTCAATAAATGATCCAAATACAATTTACTTTGGAGATATAGAATGTTACAGAGGGGCATTTTCCGGTAGCTATATAACCTGGACTAAGATCAACGACTGGTACGATTACTATTCAAATCCTGCTACTACGCTACATGCTGATATTCCAACTGTAGCTTCTGTTATAAATTCGTCCAACCAGGAGTGTCAGTTGATTTGTACGGATGGTGGAGTATATACATCTACTAATAATTTATATTCAGTTACCAATATTAGCTTGTCAGGGTTAAATAACTCGCAGTACTATTCGGTTTATACTGTTAAAAATAATTTAAATTACATTTATGCCGGATCGCAGGATCAGGGCTTCCAGCAAGCTACTTCAGATACAGGAGGGATACTTTCATTTAACCAATTGATGTCTGGGGACGATGGGAGATCAGTAAGTACTGATAATAACAGTTTCTGGCATACAAGCTATGCAAACGTTCACTATTTCCCAAATGCGCAAAATGCATCAATGAACATCTGGTACTCTTTAGATGGAGTAGGAAGATTATGGATGCCATTTATTATTGAGCACCCAACCAACGCATCCATTATGTACATGGGAGGAGGAAAGACGTCCACCGATCCTACCGCAAAGATTCTTCAATTTACTTATAACGGAACTTACGGAATTACTAAAACAGCTTTACCTTACGATTTTGCAGCCGCTTCCGGATGCAATGATATAAGCGCTATCGGTATTTCTAAAATCAATAATAACTACTGGTATGTTTTAACGGATAACGGCAAGTTTTTCTCATCTACAGATGGAGGAAGTAACTTTACAATGAATACTACCTTCTCTGGCTTGAGCGGACATTACTTCTATGGATCAACTATATTGGTTTCTAATCAACAACTAGGAACTTTGTATATAGCAGGTAGTGGATATTCTAACCCAGGGGTATACAAATCTACTGATCATGGACAA
>DATCKK010000414.1:0-5136 GCA_036562325.1 Cytophagaceae bacterium
GTGCTGCATCCCAGATCGGCGATACCTACAATCTGCTTGGAGAAACACGTGAATCACTATATCAAAGAACTGGGGTTCTGCTCAATCATTGGCACCCGGTGGAAACTGCCTCAGCCCCTGATATGGCAAGTCGCAGGGCAGCCATAACATTTTCAAACATAGCATCCGGCAATAATTTTGTACTTGGCCCCATAACATATACCTTCGTTACAGCCTTTGGATAGCCCGGCAGAATACAATGTCCAGGTGCTTATACAAGACAACTTGCGTGACACCGTTAAGAAACTTGCTGAAGCCGTAAGAGGTGTCCAAGATGATGAAAACATCGCCTATGGGACAGGAACAAATCCGAATCCGGCTTGTACCGCTTATTGGACGAGTCAGAGGTTTTCAGTCGGTGATATCACTGTTGCCCCGGGTGAGAACCTGTTTTTGCTTGAAAAGGCTGAGAATGTGACAACCCCCTTGACGCTGACGTCATCCGCAACATCGAGTATTATCGCTTTTACCCGTGCTCCACATGTGAGATACGTTATGTCCGGAAATGTTTCAGGTGCGGGAGGTACCAATAGTGTCAGAGGGCCTTTGCACACAATACTGCCTATTGGGAGTGTAGCTATCGGAGGACAAGGTGGAACTCTTTCACCAACGAGATATGACTGCCATTTAATAACTCTTTGCAGACAATCGGATACGAGTGAGAAAGAACTAGACCTGTATATTTCAAACGACGAACAGAATTTCACCAGATTATGCCGGAGTACGCCTTTAGGAGCAGACAGCAGTACTGAAGCGCAGCATGTTCAAATTGAAATGCGGCAGGCCCGCGTTCCTGCAGGGTATGGCCTATATATTCGCATAGGAAGCAACGGCACATCATCATCGGCATACTGCGATTTGAAATTTACCTATCACCTGTATCCGGCAGATCTGTAACCATGATTTTATTGAGGTGATAATGATGAATCTGAGAAAGCAAATACTTACCAACAATGCATGTTACAAGGCTGGCAGGACAATAGCACCGAAAGGCATAATGGTTCACTCAACAGGGGCTAACAATCCTTGGCTGAAACGATACGTGGCACCCGATGACGGTCTGCTGGGTAAGAACCAGTACGGCAACCATTGGAACCAGGACAAACCCGATGGCCGTCAGGTTTGTGTTCATGCGTTCATCGGTAAACTGGCTGACGGCTCAATTGCAACCTATCAAACCTTGCCATGGAACCATCGTGGCTGGCATGCCGGGGGAAGTGCAAATAATACCCATATCGGCTTTGAAATCTGTGAAGATGATTTATCCGATGCGACTTATTTTCGCAAGGTATTTACTGAAGCAGTAGAGTTATGCGTGCATCTGTGTAAACTCTATGGCCTGACTGAGAAGGACATTATCTGCCACAGCGAAGGATACAAGCAAGGCATTGCATCCAACCATGCTGATGTGATGCACTGGTTCCCACGTCATGGTGAAAACATGGATACTTTCCGTGCGGCAGTAAAGGCTAGATTAGCTGAGAAACCTGCTGAACCGGAAACACCGGCAGATAGCAATAAGAAATACTATAGAGTTCAGGTTGGAGCATTCTCATCCAAGGCAAATGCTGAATCATTACTAAAGAAGCTAAAAGCAGCAGGCTTTGATGGCTTCATAAGGTATAGCTGAGATTAATCATAATATGCGCCCACAGCTACGGTAACCATTCCGAAGTTGTGGGCTTTATTTTTTGCTCTATTATGGGGTTCGAATCATGCTGCTTTTTCGCATATTGGCAGGAGGTAATGCCATATGCAAGTGAAACAAATTACAGTACTTCCGACTACTCCTGTTGATGCTGAACGGAAACCGGTAACAGAGGAGAAACTCCAGAATGAGTATGATTATTTTCGCTCATTGAAGCTGCTTCAAAAGATGCTTGATGTTGGCTTGATTACAAAGGAGGAATTCGAAAAAATAGACCGCCGAAACCGTCAATCTTTCTCACCTTTTGGAGTCGAGTTAATGCCCTGAATCGCTTGATAATACAGGAGCTCAGAGGTAATATGTCACGTACCAAAAGGAGGTGAGACGTTGAAAAAGATAACCAGAATAGATGGCAAAAATGTTGCTACAATTATCAAACCAAAACTACGAGTAGCTGCATATTGCCGTGTTTCGACGGACAGTGATGATCAATTAGTCAGTTTGCATGCACAAAAGTCCCATTATGAAACCTATATAAAAGCAAATCCAGAATGGGATTATGCAGGTTTATATTATGATGAGGGTATCAGTGGTACCAAAAAGGAAAATCGATCTGACCTGCTTAGATTGTTGTCAGATTGTGAGTCTGGAATGATTGACCTGATTATTACAAAGTCCGTCAGCCGGTTCGCCAGAAACACTACCGACTGCTTGGAGATGGTTCGCAAACTCCTTGATCTTGGAGTTCATATCTATTTTGAGAAAGAAAACATTAATACTGGATCAATGGAAAGCGAATTAATGCTCTCCATTTTAAGTGGGCTTGCAGAAAGTGAATCCATTTCTATTTCAGAAAATGCAAAATGGGCAATTCAAAGAAGATTTCAAAATGGAACATTTAAGATTTCCTATCCGCCATACGGCTATGAGAACATTGATGGTCAGATGATAGTGAATCCTGAACAGGCTGATGTCGTGAGGTATATTTTTGAAGAAGTGTTGTCGGGTAAAGGTACTCAGAAAATTGCAGATGATCTTAATCAAAGGAGTATCCCAACGAAAAGAGGGGGTCATTGGACGTCTACGACCATTCGAGGGATTCTTAAGAATGAGAAATATACGGGTGATGTTATACTGCAAAAAACCTATACAGACTTCCAATTTAATAAGCACACCAACAATGGAGAGAAAAACAAATATTTAATTAAAAATCACCATGAAGCAATTATAAGCCATGAGGTGTTTGAAGCAGCTGAAGCTGTTTTAAGTCAAAGGGCAAAGGAAAAAGGGATCGAAAAGAGCAGTGACAAATATCAAATGCGATATCCCTTCTCTGGTAAGATAGTATGCTCAGAATGCGGTAGCACTTTTAAAAGACGGATTCATTCGACAGGAGTAAAAAAGTATATAGCATGGTGCTGCAGCAGGCACTTAAAGCAGGTAACAGAGTGTTCCATGCAGTTCATACGAGACGAGGATTTAAAAATTGCATTTGTTACGATGATAAATAAACTGATTTACGGAAGGAAAGTAATTCTAAAGCCTTTATTAGATGCTTTGCGTGAGATGAGCAGAACTGACAATCTCTCAAGAATTCAAGAATTAGATAAGCTAATCGAAAAGAAAGCTGAACAAAAAGAGATGCTTGTAAAGCTTATGGCAAAGGGGTATCTGGAGCCTGCTCTTTTTAATAGAGAAAGTAATGAACTGCGAATGGAGCTTGATAACTATATAGAACAGAAAGAAGCCTTAATTCAGGCTGTGAATGGAGAACTATCAAAGGTTCAGGAAGTGAGTGACTTGATGAAGTTTACAAATAAGACTGAAATGTTAGATTCATTTGATGACCAACTTTTTAATGAGTATGTTGAAAAAATTGTTGTTTTCTCAAGGACAGAGATAAGTTTCATGCTTAAATGCGGAATCACGTTAAGGGAAAGGATTTGAGAAAATGGCGCACACACCTTTTGGATATAAAATTGAGAATGGGATTGCGGTTATTGACGAAGAAAAAGCCGATAAGATTAGGCTCTTATATGAAAGTTATTTATCAGGTCTCTCCTTATCAGCTGCAGCTAAAAAAGCTGGAATAAGAGCTCATCATGGAGCAATAGGGAATATGCTGAAAAATAAATGTTATCTTGGAGACGGCTATTATCCTGCCATTATAGACAAAGAAACATATGAAAGAGCAGAAGCCGCGAGGGTAGACAGAGCCAAAAAGCTTGGTAGAATATTTGAACCCAAGGAAGATTATAAACCTCCTATTTCTAAAACTTTTATCTTGGAACCAATTGTCAATAAACACACAAATCCTTTTAAACAAGCGGAATACGTTTATAGTTTAATAAAAAGTGAGGAGCATCAAGATGGCAGTGAACAAAAATGTCATGATAATACCAGCAGTTAAACGCATAGGCAATAACAACAATAAAGAAGATGAAAAGCCAAAGCTTCGGGTCGCTGCATATTGCCGAGTTTCCACAGATAGTGATGAACAGGCAAGCAGTTATGAAGTACAGATAGAACATTATACTGAGTTCATTAAGAAAAACTCAGAATGGGAATTTGCCGGAATATTCGCTGATGATGGCATAAGCGGCACAAACACAAAAAAGCGTGATGAATTCAATCGCATGATTGAAGAGTGCATGGCCGGTAAAATTGACATGATTATTACAAAGTCAATTAGCCGGTTTGCTAGAAACACCTTGGATTGCCTGCAATATATCCGGAAACTCAAAGACAAAAATATCGCGGTGTATTTTGAGAAAGAAAACATCAATACGCTAGATGCTAAGGGAGAAATAATGCTGACAATTATGGCATCCTTGGCGCAACAAGAAAGCCAGTCGTTAAGCCAGAATGTGAAGCTCGGTTATCAATACAGATATCAACAAGGAGAAGTAATGGTTAACTGCTCTAGGTTCTTAGGGTATACCAAGGATGAGAATAAGCGTTTGGTGATCGTTCCGGAAGAAGCAGAAATAGTTAAGAGAATTTACCGAGAGTATCTTGAAGGGTCGAGCATGGACAAAATCAAGAAAGGGCTTGAAGCTGATGGTATACCTACGGGTGCGGGGAAGGCCAAGTGGCATACCAGTACAATAAGGAAGATATTAAGCAATGAAAAATATATAGGGGATGCATTGCTCCAGAAAACATATACAGTAGATTTTCTTTCAAAAAAGAGGGTTGTAAATAACGGGATCGTACCGCAGTACTATGTAGAGAATAGCCATGAAGCCATTATTCCACGTGAGATTTTTATGCAGGTACAAGAAGAGTTAGTTCGTAGAAGTAGAGGACATATAAGTACTAGTGGAAAGAAAAGAAACTTTAGTTCAAATCATGTATTTTCACAAATTATCTTCTGTGGAGAGTGTGGCGAAATATACCGTAGAGTTCATTGGAATAACCGAGGTAAAAAATCGATTGTTTGGAGATGC
>DATCKK010000417.1:0-3982 GCA_036562325.1 Cytophagaceae bacterium
GTAGTTATTAATACATTATATATAAGTTCTATAGAAATAACATCTCGCTGTACTTTGTCCAACTCTTTATTTAACTCATCTACCAGTTGTTGATATAATGTTTCTATAATTACTTCTTTGTTGGGGTAATGATAGCATAAATTTCCATGGCTAATTCCCATAGCTTTGGCAATATCCCTGACCGTTATGTCTTCAATACCTTCTTTATTGAATAACAGAAGTGCTGTGTTTAATATTTTTTCTTTAGTTGTCATAAAACAAAGATAATAAAAAAAATAATTAGAACATTTGTACTAAAAATTGTTTTTTAGTACATTTGTTCTAAATTATAAATTTAGATTCTATGAAGGGAATAATTTTAGGCGGAGGAATAGCTGGGCTTACCACTGCTATAGCTTTAAACAAGATTGGAATAGAAGCTTCGATTTATGAAAAAGCCCCTCAGGTGAGAGCAGTGGGAGCAGGCTTGGTACTTGGTGCAAATGCGGTTATGATACTGCAGAAATTGGGGATAGCGGAAGATATATTACAGGCAGGTAAAATTTTATCCAGATTATGCATATTGGATGAGTTTGGGAAAGTAATAACAGAAACAGATTCAATCAGAGTAAGTAAAAAGTATGGGACTGATAATTTTGCAATTCATCGGGTAGATTTACATATGGTACTTCAGAAATATATTGAAGGAAGCAAAATAGTAACTGGAAAAGAGTGTATACGTGTTGCGGAAACAGATAATGGTGTTACGGTTCATTTCGCTGATGGTACTACAGAACAAGCCGATTTTCTGGTGGCGGCTGATGGTATTCATTCTAACATCAGAAAACAGTTTTTGCCCTCAAGTTTACCGAGATATGCAGGTTATACTTGTTGGAGGGCTGTTATAGACAGAGAACCCGCCGGATTTGATAATATGATGTTTAGTGAAACCTGGGGAAGAAACGGAAGGTTTGGTATAGTGCCTCTTGCCAATAATAAAATTTATTGGTTTGCTTGTGTGAACAGTGCTCCGGATAAACAATCAAATAAAACTAATAGCATCCGTATATTAAAAGACAGCTTTAGTAAATATCATTCCCCCATCAATGAAATTATTGACTTGACCAGGCAGGAAGAAATCTTGTGGGGGGATATTATTGACTTGAAACCTATAAAGCAGTTTGCATTCGGTAAGACGGTATTAATCGGAGATGCTGCTCATGCAACTACTCCTAATATGGGCCAGGGGGCATGTCAGGCAATTGAGGATGCTTATATCCTTGCATCTTGTTTTACGCAGGAAAAAAATATTCATAAAGCCTTTCGATTGTTTGAATCAAAAAGAATACAACGTACGACAACTATTGTCAATCGTTCATGGAGCTTAGGTAAAATAGCTCAGTGGGAAAATCCCCTGGCATGTAAAATCAGAAATTCATTAATCCGCGCTATACCTGCTTCCTATAACGAAAAACAAATGGAGTTTTTATATAAGGAAATATAAACCTTTTACATGGGGTATATTTAGGAAAATTTATATGGGGATTTGTATTTTGGGTGGGTTTTGATTTGTAATTATTTATAAATCAGTACTAAATCTTATGTTTTTTGATATTTTATTTTTTACTCCGGGATATATACCACGGGCGTAAAGAATATGCCATTAATTTTGTATATTAGAATCCCCAATTTTAATGTACATTGAAAATAACCCGGGAAACGATCGATAGAATTCACGAAGCCACTGATATAGTGGAGGTAATAGGTGATTTTGTTTCCCTGAAGAAAAAAGGCCATTATTATTCAGCCTGTTGTCCGTTCCATTATGAAAAAACACCGTCTTTCACGGTAACTCCATCGAAAGGTATTTATAAATGTTTCGGTTGTGGTAAAGCTGGAGATGCAATTCAGTTCATAATAGACATAGAAGGGCTTTCCTACATAGAGGCTATGAAATATCTGGCCTCTAAATATGGAATTGAAATCAGTGAAGAGGCGCCTTCTCCCCATGAATTGCAGATTCAAAATGAAAGAGAGAGTTTATTCATTATTTTAAATTACGCCAAAAACTATTTTCATAAAAACCTCCTGGAGCATGAAGAGGGGCAATCCATAGGCCTTTCCTATTTTAAAGAAAGAGGGTTTACGGAAAATACCATTAAAAAATTTGAGCTTGGCTATAGCCTGGAAGAATGGGAGGCATTCACCCAGGCGGCATTAAAAGATAGTTACAAGCTGGAGCTTCTTGAGAAAGCAGGGTTGGTAGTCAAGAGAGAAAATGCCAATGATAGCAAGTTTTTTAAGGTTTATGACAGGTTTCGGGGCAGGGTAATATTCCCCATTCACAATCTTACCGGAAAAGTTATTGCTTTTGGTGCGAGGATATTAAAATCAGATAAGTCACAACCGAAATACTTAAACTCTCCTGAAACAGAAGTATATCATAAGAGCAAGATACTTTATGGTATTTATCAGGCTAAGCAGGCGATACGGCAGGAAGATGCCTGCTATCTGGTAGAAGGCTATACGGATGTAATCTCCCTACATCAGGGAGGAGTAGAAAATGTGGTGGCTTCTTCCGGTACTTCACTTACCGAAGATCAGATTAAACTTATTGGCAGGTATACTCAGAATATAACGGTATTGTATGATGGCGATCCTGCCGGTATCAAAGCTTCCATGCGAGGTATAGATATGATCCTGGAGGAAGGGATGAACGTGAGTGTAGTGGAGTTTCCGAATGGAGAAGATCCTGATAGTTATATTCGAAAGATTGGAGGGGCAGCATTTAAGGAATTCATCAAATCATCGGCGAAGGATTTTATTACCTTTAAGACAGAATTATTTTTACGGGATGCCAGTAATGATCCTATTAAAAAGGCAGAGGTAATTAAAGAGATTGTATTAAGTATTGCCAAGATACCCGACAATATTAAGCGCGCGGTGTTTTTCAGGCAATGCAGCAATCTATTGAGTATTGATGAACAGACACTGATATCGGAATATAATAAGATACAGATAACCAATCGTCAGAAGCAGCAGAAAAGCAATGATCCGGCTCCGGTTATATCAGAGCCTGTAGAAATTACTCCGGTAGAAGAAGCAGCGGAAGACAGAGAGTCAAGGTTGATGAAGGCCAATGAGCGGGAGATTATTCGCCTTCTCATCAATTATGCTTCTGAACCAATTGCGGGCAATACCAGCTTGGCAGAATATTTATTGACAGAGATTGAAGATATAGAGTTTCGTACTCCTGTATATAAACATATACTTGAGTTGCTGAAAATACAATTACAATCTGGTAATGTTATTTCTGAAAGTTATTTCATTAATTATGATGATAAAGAAGTAAGGAAAGAAGCAATAGATATGCTTACTTCAAAATACTCATTAAGTGAAAGCTGGGAAAAACATGAGATATTTGTACCTAAAGAAAAAGATATTTTAGACTCTATCACACTTAAGTCTATACTCCGATTGAAGCGAGCTGCAATAAAAGTATTAATTAGGGAGAATCAGCAGAATATGCTAAAAGAAGTTGACCCGCAGGAAATGGAAAACTATCTTAAGATTGCCATAGAGCTGCAGAAGCTGAATAAAGAAATCAACGGAATGTTGGGGATTGTAGTAGGGTGAGAATTATTTTTTATAACATTGATTGAAATTATATAAATGAAAATTGCTGTAAATACCCGGTTGCTGCTCAAAGACAAAATGGATGGAATTGGGTGGTTTGCTTATGAGAGTCTGAAGAGAATAACCCGACAACACAAAGATCATCAGTTTATTTTTATCTTTGATCGTCCTTATGCAGAAGAATTTATATTTTCAGATAATATAACTCCGGTGGTTATTGGCCCTCCGGCGAGACATCCGTTTTTATTTTACATATGGTTTGAATACTCCATTCCCTCAGTGCTCAAAAAGTATAAACCGGATTTGTTCTTTTCTCCGGATGGTTGGTTATCATTAAGTACAGATGTGAAGTCATTGGCGGTTATTC
>DATCKK010000424.1:0-6843 GCA_036562325.1 Cytophagaceae bacterium
GCTTGGAGCCTTGTACCCTTCAAACCATTTCACAAAAGGACTTTCAAAGTATTATTGAAAACTCGCCTGAATTAAAAAAGGAATTTGAAGAACATCTCTTTAGACGGCTTTTTCATTCACAACAACTTTTATACTCATTTCTGAAAAATAATCCTCAAAAACGCTATGAAGAACTTCTTGAACGACACCCTCATATTATTCAGCGGGTTCCTCAGCATTATATCGCCTCTTATCTGGGTATTACTTCGGTTTCGCTGAGTCGAATCCGAAACAGGCAATAAGCTATTTATTAACAATTGTTATCGTACGGCCACGGGCTTCCTTCTCAATTTTGTACTGTAATCAAACAGTCAAAATATGAGAGTCGCCATAGTTTTTAATCATCCTTTTGAAGGAAGTTATTGCAATGCAATCCTTGATGCAGTGACTAAAGGGCTTCAGAAAGCCAACCATGAAGTTGATCTGATGCACCTGGATAAAGATGGCTTTAATCCTGCCATGACAGAAGCTGACTTAAAAGCTTTTATTGCACACAACCCCATTGACCCACAGGTGATAGATTATAACGAACGTCTGAAAAAGGCTGACCACCTGATTTTTATCTTTCCTATTTGGTGGGACATAATGCCCGCAATGACCAAAGGTTTTATTGACAGGGTTTTATTTCCCGGGGTGGTATATGACCACCACCCAAGAGGGTTTGGCCTGGTTCCTCTTCTGAAAAACCTACAGAGTGTAACTATCATTACGACGATGAACAAACCCAAAATTATGTATTCCCTGATCATTGGCAACCTAATCAAGAAAACAATGTTAGAGAGTGTTTTTAAAACGATGGGTTACAAAAATCTTAATTGGATAAGTTTTACTTCGGTAAAGTCAGTTAGCCATGAAAAACGAGTGAAATGGCTTGCTGAACTTGAAGACAGATTTTCAAAGTTTAACTAAACAACGTTACACATTATGAAACTGAATAGAGATTATATTACCCCTTTTATTTCCCTGACTTTTCTTGTTGTAGGACTTTCGGGTTTATTGATGTTTTTCCATTTATTCGATGGCTATACAGAGGTGGTACACGAATATCTGGGAATGTTTTTCTTTATATGTGCTGTTTTTCATATCATCGTCAATTGGAAGGCTCTAAGAAATCATTTTAAAAAAGGAGTGTTTATCCCCGCTTTATTAGCCATATTGGCTGTATCGCTAATATTTATTGTTGGTGAAAGCATGTATCCCCCAATAGATTTAACTATAATCAATAAAATTGTAAAAGCGCCCATAAGTGATGCTTTTAAAGCGTTAGAGGTTGATTATTTTATAGTTTCTGAGCGATTAGAATCTAATGGAATATCTATTGATGGTGCCACAACCATAGAAGCCATTTGGGTTAATAATAATGTTGACCCGGAAAAAGTAATTGATTTGATTTTGGAATAGTGAAGGGCAGGTAGTCAAAATTTCTCATTCTTTGCAAGCTTATTTCAATTGTTCATTCCCCTTGTATCATAGTAGTTCATTATTTTAAGAAATTTTAGGATTTATCCAGAGTGTAAAGCGTTGATATTTAACCAGATTTTTAAAATAATTTGTTGTTGGTAGATAAAACTATGTCGTTGGTCTTATATATTTCTTCCTGTTTAAAAATGTAATTGCATTTTTTCAGTTTTGTGACTTAATAAATTTTGAATGAGTAGTCTATCTGTAAGTGGAAATTCTCAACCAGTGGACTATAAATATTCTACTTTAAAATTTAATAAGTTATGAAACAAAGAAAGTTGTTATTGCTCAGTTTCCTGCTGAGTGTTTTCTTAATCCCTGCATTTTCCCAGACGACATACGTCAACGGGTTAGTAGTTGTAGTACGCTACAATGATTACAAGATTAATGCAACCAATGCACAGATTGATGCCATGCTCAATCAGGAATCAGGCTTTAATTTATGGGGTAATACTACCTCTGTAAAGCAATTCTTCAAAGTACAATCGGATAATAAATTTATTTTGTCAAGTACTGTTGTAGATGTTGATCTTCCTAATAATAGCAGTTATTACCACGGCCCTAATCTTCCATACAACGGAGGCCATGTGCTTGTTCAGGATGTTGTTGCCGCTGTAAGGGCCAAATATCCTTCCGGATTCACAGGGCTTACGATGCATCCAACAGATAATAGATTGTGGCACTTTAGTATTATTTCACAATCAGCTCCCTGGGAAGGTGCAGGAGTAGCTTATGGAGTTCCTACACAATACATCATTAATAATGGCCAGGAAATGCCTATTACCAATGTAGCATTAATTTCCTATAGGCAAACCAACGCTTATGAAACAAGTGTGGTATGTCATGAATATGGCCATAGCGTATTAGGTTGGACAGACTATTATCAGACTGGTAATTCTAATACAGGAGATTATGATGTAATGGGTAGTGCTGGTACCACTAAAGCACCTATGCCAATTAATCCCGGGTTAAGATATCAAAAAGGCTGGATCGGTGATGTTGTGGAAATAAGCGGTACCACCAATGCAACGTACACACTTACGGCTAATAGTTATAGTCAGATCCATAAATACACCAATCCGGCTAATCCAAGAGAGTATTTGTTGTTCCATGCCTTGAAGCATGGTGGATATTACCAGTCACCATTAGATAACGGAAAGGTAATGGATGAAGGCCTTGCTATCTGGTATGTGGATGAAGATGGTTCTTTTGACGTACCAGGTTATGAAAATCAATACCGCATAAAGTTAGTTCAGGCCGATAATATGGATGAAATGCATGATGAAAGGATTCCTAATATGAGTGATATTAGAGGAGATCTTGACGATCTTTATGATAACATATCTAACTCATTTCCCAACGGTACACCGTTCAGATGGAAAGATGGTGGAGAGTTTGGAATTTTTATTTCCAATATCAGCGCTCCCGGAAATACCATGTCTTTTACCGTTAATGCAAGGCCTAATACGGTTGTTGCCACATCCGATAATAATGGTAACATATCTCCTAAAGGTACATTGAGTGTTCCATCCGGAAATCAAGTATTTACTTTTACTCCAAATGTTGGCTATGAATTAGATGCTGTTTATGTGAACGGTTTGGCTGTGCCTGCTACCAATCCATATACTATGACAGGCATCAGCGGAACAAAAACCATTCATGCTACTTTCAAGAAAAAAGCGACACTTGATCCTTTACCTTCACCATGGCAGCATGTCGAAGTTGGTGTTCCTTCGGGGAATGGTTTTGCATCTTATACTTCCGGTAAGTTTGGAATAGAATCATTCGGAAGCCGTATAGGTGGTGGTACGGATAATTTTAGCTATGTATTTCAAACACTTAATGGTGATGGATCAATCGTAGCAAAAGTAGCTTACTCCAATAAACCTACCTGGGATGTAAGATTTGGCCTGATGATCAGAGAATCTTTACAAGCTAACTCGGTATATGCGATGATAGCAAAACAACCGGGTGGGGCCATCACAGAACAGAGAACTTCAGAAGGGGCGAATGCTGTATCCGTACCTTTAGTGAATGATATATCCCATGTTTGGAATTTGTTTAACTGGTTGAGGATATCAAGAGTTGGTACGCAGATTACCACTTCGGTCTCCAGAGACGGAGTTAACTGGGAGAATGTTTCTCAACAATATTTTACTACCAATTCATCCATCTATATCGGTATGGTAGTAACAGGGGCATTGGGCAATTATCCTGCAAAAGTTGAATTTGAAAATGTGACGGTAACTACCTCCAATCCTTCGCCGATGGTTACTCTGACTTCTCCTATAAATAATAGTACCTATCCTAATCCTGCCAGCATAACCATTTCTGCTGATGCATCCGATGCGAATGGAAGTATTACAAAAGTAGATTTTTACAGTGGTTCGGAATTAATAGGAACTGATTATACTGCACCTTACTCTTTTGTCTGGAACACAACAAAAGGTGGATCTCAGTACATAACCGCAAAAGCGACTGACAATCAACAGGCTGTTACTACTTCTATTCCTGTATTAATACATCTTCCATGTAGCATTACCGATGCAAAACTGTCTGGTACTGTAATAGGAAGTGAAGGGTCATGGAATGGCTATGGAGCCACACGTGAAAAAGCTTTTGATGGCGATATTTACACTTTCTTTGATGGTAACCAGGATGTAGTTTGGACCGGATTAGATTTGAATAATGATTATCGTATAACTGCCATTAAATATTATCCAAGAGATGGCTATGCCAACAGAATGGTTGGTGGTAAGTTTCAGGGAAGTAATACCCCTGATTTTAGCAGCGGAGTAGTTGATTTAGCTACTGTTATTATTGATCCTGACTATGATTGGAATTGCGTTAATATAACCAATACTTCTTCATTCAGATATGTAAGGTATATATGTGCAGCCGGTGGTTTCGGAAATGTCAATGAGATTGAATTTTATGGAAATCTTGGAGGAAATATATCTCCAACAGTTAGTATTACTACTCCTGCTAATAATGCAAGCTTTACTGCGCCTGCTACCATTGCAATTGAAGCCAATGCTTCAGATGCAGATGGTACAATATCTAAGGTTGAACTTTTTATAGATAGCAACACTAATCCAACCGGTATTGACGTAGAAGCTCCTTATACTTTTTTCTGGAGCAACGTGCCAGCAGGAACGTATAGCATTACTGTAAAAGCTACTGATAATAACGGTGCGGTTACTACTTCTGCACCTGTAACTGTTATTGTAACTAATCCAACCACTCAAACTCCTTATGGGGGTACTGCATGGGCTATACCTGGTACCATAGAAGCTGAGAATTACGATTTAGGTGGACAAGGTGTTGCTTTCAATGATGTTACTCCTGCTAATGAAGGTGGTGCCTATCGATCAGATGCGGTGGATATTGAATCTTTCCCAGGTGGCTATAGTGTGGGTTACATTGCAACAGATGAATGGTTGGAGTACACGGTGAATGTAGCTGCCGGAACTTATTCTATTGAAGCAAGGGTTGCATCTATTTTTGCAGGTAAAGCATTCCGACTGGAGATGGATGGGGTTTCAATCGCTTCATTCATCGTTCCTAACACAGGTGGATGGCATATATGGCAGTCGACATATGCTACTGGGGTAACACTTACTGCAGGACAAAAAATATTGAGGATATATGCTGATTCACAGGAGTTTAATATAGATAAGTTGATCTTTACACAGGCCGGTAATATGGCTCCAACTGTTTCTATTACTTCTCCTTCCAACAATGCGTCATATACAGCTCCTGCTTCTGTAACCATTAATGCCAATGCTGCTGATGCAGATGGAACAATCAGTAAAGTAGAGTTCTATCAGGGAACCACCTTGTTGGCAACGGTAACTTCCAGTCCATTTAACTATACATGGACGAACGTGGCAGCGGGAACCTATTCTATTACAGCAAAAGCGTATGATAATGAAAATGCATCTACTACTTCTTCTGCTGTATCCATTACGGTAAACGCTCCTACAAACCAGGCACCGACGGTATCGATTACCTCACCTGCCAATAATGCTTCATTTACAGAACCTGCATCAGTAACTATCAATACCAATGCTGCTGATGCAGATGGAACGATCAGTAAAGTAGAGTTCTATCAGGGAACCACCTTGTTAGCCACGGTAACTTCCAGTCCGTTTAACTACACCTGGACGAATGTAGCTGCCGGAACTTATTCTCTTACAGCAAAAGCATATGATAATAACAATGCATCTACAACTTCATCTGCTGTTAGTATAACAGTTACTGGTGGTGGCAACTGTACTGCCCCTGTTTGGAATTCTAATGTAGCCTATGTCGGTACCAATGTAGTTCAGTACAATGGTATCAAATACGTAGCGAACTGGTGGACAATGGGAGAAAGGCCTGACTTAAATAATGGCCCTGCAGGAAGCGGTCAGCCTTGGACAAGTCAGGGTACATGTACTTCAAGAATGGGAGAGGTTGAAAGCCTTGTAAGTGCTGTTCAGATAACTATTGCGCCAAATCCGGTTGAAAATACTGCCATAGTGTATTTGAGCATGGAAGAAGATGAAGAGATGGTTTATTTATATATTATGGATCAGTTTGGAAGAAAAATTTCCGATGTTTACCAAGGTTCATTACAGGCGGGTAATCACTCCTTCGTAATTGATAGTGATAGCCTAATACAAGGGTTATATATCCTGTCAGTTACGAGTCAGACAAAGGATACCAAGGTCCCTTTTGTGAAACAATAATATAATGGTTATTTTTTATTTTTTGAGAGGCAGAACACAAAGTTCTGCCTCTCTTTTTATACAGGAATATGTCTGGTGTAAGGGGAATGTATATACCAGGTAAGAAAAACATCAAGTATCGATTGTAACATTTGTCAATTTAATTCTTATTTAACTTTGAGACATTTGTAGTGTATAATTTATGTTTCACTACACAATGGTATCAAAATGAAAAAGATAATCTTATCTGTTATTACAATTATATCAATAGTTTTGGTGAGTTGCCGTTCTTCCAGACAAGTGATTGTTCCTCTTAATCGAACGGTAGAGTTAGACGATACTTATACGATTATTTGGAATGGGGTCAGTAAAGCCTATCGATATGAAAACGGACAATGGTTAAGAACAGAGAGTTATGATTATCAATTTAATGTTGTGCAAAAGCGTTACGACAATCAATGGAAGTCCGTTAAATCATTGCACCGTATTCATCCCGACTATGATGGTAAAGCAGGCAACAGAGACCAGACCATGTATTTTGAAGTGGCTTATGAAAACCTGAACGACGGAGAAGTGCAGGCCGTAATTAATTCATCGCTCGGGAACGGAACGGGAACGGCCGATAGTGAGT
>DATCKK010000434.1:0-4935 GCA_036562325.1 Cytophagaceae bacterium
GTAGTGCGGATACTGGCATTAGTAGATGGGGAGGAAGTTAATTTTTTTTGTAGCAAAGGTTTAAATAACCACAAGTTGGCAAAAATAAATTTAGTTAAAAAAGGCATTTCAGGGCCTACATAATCGTACATTAATAAAGAAGGCCCTTTGATGGTTGCAGGGAAAGGATTATTCTCAATACGACTTATCGCATTACAAAGCCTGCCAATAGCTGTTGGTATGGGAGGCATGGAAGAATGTCCGCCTTCTGATTCGGAGCTTAATTCACAACTTAAATATCCTTTTTCTGCAATACCAATTACAGCAACCGGTTTGTTTACTCCCGGGACTGCATTGTTGATTACAATACCGCCTTCATCTAATATTGCTTCAAACTCTATATTTCTTGTTGCGAGAAGCTCCGCCAGTTTTTTAGCTCCATTTAATCCTCTTATTTCTTCATCATGTCCGAACGCAAAGTAAATACTCCTTTCCGGTACAAACCCTTCTTCTATTAAATGTTCCGCGGCTTCCAGAATTCCCATGAGTGATAACTTATCATCCAAAGCACCTCTTCCCCATATATATCCATCTTTTATAATTCCTTTATACGGGTCAACAGACCATTCCTCTGTATTAGCAGGAACAACATCCATATGTGCAAGTAATAGCAGAGGCTTTAAGTTTTGATCTTTACCTTTCCAATGATATAACAGACTTAGTTCATTGACTATTTCTCTGGTTAAAGTGGTATGCACCTTGGGGAAAGATGAATAAATCAATTCATGAATTTCTTTGATCTTAGCCGGATCTACACTATAGGTATCCTGATCGGCGATGGATTTTATGGCTATTGCCTGCGCGAGTCGTTGAGGGGCCAGATCAGATATAGTAAGTGGTTCAGGAGAAGAGGATAGATGTATTTGTTTTGATTTGAATGTAAAAGTTCTTATAAAAAGGATGGAGAAAAAAATCAAGAGAGTTGCTAAGAGATATAACATATTTCTTTAAAGATTTATCTGGTAATTTATAATCATCCCCCAGCTCTTTCGCTATCGCTAAGTCCTCCCCACAAGGGGGACAACAGCCTTCGAATTTTCGTTATCCCATTTGGATAAATTGTGATTATCTATTGATAAATGAAAATCTGAATTTCTTTTAGTGTATAGAACTTTCAACTTATCACTTACCACTTAAACCTTAAAGGGGTATAAGTGGTAAGTTGAAAACTATTCCCAACTCCCTTTGCTGATCGCTAGGTTTTACCTCAATAGGGACAAGCTCCTGCCTTTAATATGGCATAAGCTTAAACTACAACAACTATATCCTGTTTGTTTTTGATAGTAGTGTATAGATCTATAATTTTAATTCAAGCTATCAAATTTGGGATTGGGAATTTTTATTTAAATGCCGATATCCCTGTAATATCATGTCCGGTAATTAATAAATGAACATCATGAGTGCCTTCGTAAGTAATTACTGACTCAAGATTCATCATGTGACGCATAATAGGATATTCTCCTGTAATACCCATACCTCCTAAGATTTGTCTTGCTTCACGGGCAATCTGAAGAGCAATGTTGACATTGTTTCTTTTTGCCATTGATATTTGTTGAGAAGTAGCTTTACCTTCATTTTTCAATACGCCTAATCTCCATGCAAGCAATTGGGCTTTGGTAATTTCCGTAAGCATTTCGGCCAGTTTCTTTTGGGTTAACTGAAATGCCGCTATTGGCTTGTCAAACTGAATTCTTTCCAAAGAGTATCTTCTTGCTGTATCATAGCAGTCCATTGCCGCACCTATAGCTCCCCAGGCAATGCCATATCTGGCAGAGTCCAGACAACCAAGTGGCCCACTTAAACCATCAGCATGTGGCAACAGGTTTTGTTTAGGAACTTTTACATTGTCGAATACCAGTTCGCCGGTGATAGAAGCCCTTAACGACCATTTATTATGAATTTCGGGAGCGGTAAAGCCTTCCATTCCTTTCTCTACGATTAAACCTTTTATTCTACCTTCTTCATTTTTTGCCCAAACTACAGCAATATCAGCCTTGGGTGAATTGGTGATCCACATTTTAGATCCATTAAGAAGATAGTGATCGCCTTTGTCTTTGAAATTGGTGGCCATACCTCCGGGGTTAGAACCGAAGTCGGGCTCGGTCAGGCCAAAGCAGCCTAACATTTCTCCGGATGCCAGTTTGGGTAAGTATTTTTGTTTTTGTTCTTCGGAACCATAGGCATAGATCGGATACATTACCAGTGACCCTTGTACGGATGCCGTAGACCGCATTCCGGAATCTCCACGCTCAATCTCCTGCATCATTAGTCCGTAAGAAATGTAATCAAGGCCTCCTCCTCCGTATTGAGTGGGTATAGTGGGACCAAAGGCTCCGATTTCTCCGAATTTTTTAACCATATATTCCGGAAATTCAGCCTTTTGAGCACATTCTTCGATGATAGGGCTGATCTCCCGCTTAACAAAATCTCTCATGGAATTTCTTACCAGTTTTTGTTCTTCTGTAAGAAGGTCATCCAATTGGTAATAATCCGGTGCTTCAAATCTGTCTTTGATCATTGATGTTTGTTGTTTTAAAAAAAATAATTCAAATTTACAAACTCTCTAACGAAAATAAAGTTGATAAGATGCATAATTTAAATGAAGATCAAAAAGTTGAAGAAAAGCTGAGACAGTTAAAAGAGAAGTATGAGGCTGATGGGCAGGAGCTTTCTGTATATCTGGAAGGATTGCTGAATTCTCAATATTTGAATTATTGGGATTATATCCGATTGGAAACTTTGTTGAGTCTTCAAAACCCTAAAACCAACTATCCGGACGAACTGATCTTTATCACTTATCATCAGATTACAGAGTTATATTTTAAAATGGTGCTTCATGAAATCTCTCAATTGATGGACAGAGAACGTGTGGATGGAGAGTTTTTCCTGAAGAAATTAACCCGCATCAACTGGTTTGTAGGACATCTTATCTCTTCCTTCGATATCATTGCTGTAGGTATGGAACAGGATCAGTTTATGAAATTCCGTACCGCATTGTATCCGGCCAGTGGCTTTCAGTCATTTCAGTATAGAAAAGTAGAAATTGCTTCTACCGATTTTATAAATCTGGTGAGCAAAGACCACAGAGATGACTATACCGATGACTATACTACCATCGAAGAGATGTATGAACATATTTATTGGAAAAAAGGAGCCATTGATAATAGAACCAACCAGAAAGCTCTAACATTAAAGCAGTTTGAGCAGAAATACGATGCTGAACTTATTAAACTTTCGAATGAATATAAGTTTAAAAACCTTTATTCCATATTTAAAAGGCTTCCAACAGAAGATCAGACCAGTCCTGAAGTGATTGCTGCCATGAAGACCTATGACTCCTATGTGAATATTAATTGGCCTTTAGCTCATTACAAATATGCTCTTGGTTATTTGAGAAGGTCTAAAGAACCGGTAGATTCCACAGGAGGAACCAATTGGCAAAAATATTTGCCGCCCAGATTTCAGAAACAAATATTTTTTCCGGACTTATACACTTGTGAAGAAATTGAAAATTGGGGAAAATCCTGGGTAGAGGCCGAAGTCTTTAACAAAATGTGATTGGTTATGTCTCTTTTTGAAATAGTTTCGTTAATTATCCGGGCAAAACTCATTTCTTAGCGGTGAAACCGGTAGTAATATCCATTTTGTTGTTTATTGCTTTGGCTTTTAATGCATTTTCTCAGCATGTAAAAGTTGAAACCTGGTATGATAGTAAAAAACTCGTCATCAAGGAAAGGTATTTTGTCCTCAAAAAATCCCCTCAAATAGTAGATAGCCTTTATACTTCCTATTTCCAAAACGGAAATATCAATACTACCGGTAATTATGTGAAAAATCAGCCTGAGGGCCATTGGAAATATTATTATGAAAACGGGAACCTGAAGATGGAGGGGGAGTTGAAAAATGGTGTGCCTGTAGGGAAATGGAAATATTATTATGAAAATGGTAATATCAATATGGAGGGAATGCTGGATAAGGCAGGCAGAGAGGGAGAGTGGGTGTTTTATTTTGAAAACGGTAATGAAAAATCGAAAGGCCAGTATAAGAAAGACAAAAAAGAAGGTACCTGGAAATATTTTTTTGAAGATGGCGAGTTCAAGGCACAGGCGGTGTTTGAGAATGATAAGGGTAAGTATGTAGAATGGTATCCGAATGGAAATAAGAAGAGTGAAGGGTTGATTATAGATGGAAAAAGCAATGGTGTATGGAAATATTATTATGAAGATGGAACCCTTAAGGCTGAAGGAACTGAGAAAAATGGTGTAAAGAATGGAAAGTGGAAATTCTATCATCCGAATGGACAAATAGCCAGTGAGGGAGAATATGACAATGGATTGGAAGAAGGTAATTGGAAACATTACCACGATAATGGGGTGCTTAGTGCAGAAGGAGTGGAAAAAGAAGGTAAAAAGAACGGATACTGGAAGTTGTATTATAAAGACGGCAACTTTAAAGGAGAAGGTAATTTTGTGGATGGCAGCGGCCAGTATAAGGAATATTATGAAAGCGGTAAATTGAAAGTAGAAGGGTATGTTAAAAATGAAAAGAACGATGGTAAGTGGAATTACTTCTATGAAGATGGAAAACTGGAAGGGACTTGTTTTTTTAATAACGGAGTAGGGAAGTATACCGGTTATTATCAAAATGGCAAGTTAAAGATGGAGGGTACTATTGAGGATGGAAAAAAAGTAGGTATATGGAAGCTTTATAATGAAGATGGCGAACTGGCCGGTTATTATAAGACCTATTATGAAAACGATGTACCTGTATTTACTAAAGTCGAAGATCAGAAAGTAACGCATTCCGGAGACTCTGCTACCGCCAGAATCCCGCGCATGATTATCCCCAAAAAGAAATCACGGCATTTTACCAGAAAGGTCAATGAGTTTAATGGCA